>JBCDCL010000325.1:0-4367 GCA_039182175.1 Planctomycetota bacterium | reverse complement strand
TAGCGTTCCTCCATCTTATCGACGGCCCAGGCAAGGATCGCCTCGGCCTTCTTCATATCGGTCACCACTGGGTGCATCAGGTGCGGCAGCTTGCGATAGCCTGACAGCTCGACCATCTTGGGGTCGATCATCAGCATCCGCACCTCGTCCGGCCCGCGACTCATCAGCATCGAGACGATGATCGAGTTCAAACAGACCGACTTACCCGTGCCCGTGCGACCCGCGATCAACAAGTGAGGCAGCGCCGCCAGGTCGACAATCATCGGGTTGCCGGCAACGTCCTTGCCGAGGTAGATCGGAATCTTCATCCGCTTGGCTCGGCCATCGGTCTCTTCGATGACCTCGCGAAGGCGAACCACCTGGCGGTTTTCGTTGGGCACCTCGATGCCCACGGTATTTTTGCCGGGAATCGGCGCCACGATTCGCACGCTGGGCGCCCGCAGGGCAATGGCCAAGTCGTCGGCCAGGCCGGTGATCTTCGATAGCCGCAGGCCTGCTTCGAGTTCTACCTCGTACTGGGCAATGACCGGGCCCGTCTCGACCTCGACCACCTTTACATTGAAGCCGAAGTCGCGGAACGTCTTCTCCAAGATCTTCGCCTTCCGGCGGACTTCCTTTTCGTGCGCTTCGTAGCTGACTTCCTCACTCGGCAGCAACATTTCGACCGGCGGCAGTTCGTAGTCGTCGTCTACCTCGTGCTGCTGATCGGCTTTTTCGAGCTGGTCGATAATCTGGTCGCGTTCGCTCTTCGGCTTCTTTTCCTTGAGGAGAGTGGCCTCTTCCGCTTCCTCGTCAGCTTGCTCCGCGGGTGGCTTGGCAGCATCTTCTTTTGGCTTTATCAACGCGGCAGCGATCTTGCTACCGAGGCCGCCAGCCGCAGCGGCGACGGCGGCTGCGGCCGTTGCTGGCTTGGCGATCGACTCTGCCCCGGGCACTTCGCCTTCGCCCGGGTCGGCATCGCCCGCCTGGCTGCTGTCGTTGGGGGTGCGAACGGTCAAGCCGCCGGTTTCTTCGTCCTCCTCTTCGTCCTCTTCGTACTCGTAGTCGTCGGCCTCCTCGTCTTCGTATTCGCCTTCTTCCTCTTCCCACTCCTCATCGTCGTCGGCTTCAGCCTCGTCATCGGCCTCCGCCAGTTCTTCGCTAGCTCCGTCGAGATCTGTCCGTCGGCCGCTGGCGCGACGAGCAGCCGATTGGCTCAGTTCGCCTGCCTTTAGCAGGCCGGCGCCAGATACAGCGGTCACCACCGCGGCTGCACGAAAGACCAGATAATCGGTCGCCAACAGCAGCCCAGCCAGAAAGACGCTGATCGCGAAAATGTAGGCGCCAGCCGCGGCGAAGTTGGACTCCAACCACGCACGCCCCATCGCTCCCAAATAGCCACCGGCGCCAACCACCGGCCCGGGCGACCATTTGGGCGCCACCATCGCCGCCATGGTTGCAAGACCGACCAGCGACAAACTCCAACCAACCGACCGCAGGATCGGCTGATCGATCGATCGCCGCATCAAGAGCAGCACGGTCACCACCGCCAACGACGCCGCCGCGTAGTAGGCGCCGATGCCCATCATTTCGAACAGCAAGTGCGCAACGTAGGCGCCGCCCGGTCCGCAGGCATTTTGCACCTGCTCATTGGCGGGCCAAACCAGCGTGCTCGGCGGGTCGGCCGGATCGTAGGAGCCGATCGAGAACCCCAGCAGCAGCGTCACTGCCGCCAAAGCGATCGCCACCAAGTCGAGCTTCATCGAGCGATCAGGCATGAGGAGAAGGGGCCAGGGGTCAGGATTCGGGGGTCAGGGCAGTAGCAGTCATACGCGAGCCGGGGGCGTCAGCCCTCGGAGCGAAGAAATCAACTATCCGCGCGTACCTCGCCCCATCTTCTCTCTCTTCGACTGCCGCTAGCTCACGCCATGACGTCTGCGGGCGGCAACGCTAGCACTTTCCCGAGTCTTGCCAGCGGGCCAGCCGGCAGGGTCCGCATAACCGGGCTCTCCCGTCGCTCTATCGGCAGGCCGCAACGTTTGCTACAAGCCCGCCAGCATCGGCCGCTAGCGGGCGATTTCTCGGGCAACTTCATCGGCGACTTCACTGGCGATTGCAACTCGGAGCACGCATGACTTGGGGCCGCGTCGCCATCCTGTTCGTTCTCGCCGTACCGACGTGCGCTGCGAGCGATTCAGGTGACGCGGGCAAGACTGGCAACGAGTTGGCCGGTCTCTCCATCGCCACCGATTGGGACCTGTCGACGCCCGACGAGACCGACTGGCAATCCGAGCCCGAAGAGGTGAAACCGGTCACTCGAAAAGCCAGCCGGCGACGCCGAAGAGGACCGGGCTTTCGACCGTTTGTCCGCGTGGGAGGAGGCGTTGCGAATGAGCTTAGCTTTGGTCGTTCCAACAACGACGGTCTGTCAAGCGATTCTTCGGTGCCGGTCAGCGTAGACATCGATGATGACGACACGCCTGTGGGAAGTGAGGCTGCGGTCGCTGGAATTACAGCAGAAGGCAACATCGACAACGCCGTCGGATTCGGTGGGACATTTATCTTCACTGATCTAGGCAGTGATGATCTTCTTCCTACCGGAACAGACCTGATCTACACCGACTTCGGCGATCTCCACTTATTCAATCTTCGCTTCGACATTTACCACACGTGGCACAAACGACGGCTCGATACTTTCGAGTTGGTTGCGCAGCACTTGTGGACACGCGATCGGGGACTACTAAATCACAAACCAGCTTGGCGATTCAACTACTACGGCCCTGAGGTCGCGGTTGAACTTGGCCAACTACGGGTTGCCGATCGATCGGCGCCAAGCCTACGTCGCAAGCAGACGACGAATGGCTGGTTCGCAGGTTTTCAGTCCGTTAACTACTGCGGCTATGGAATTCGCTACAACGCGGGAGAAGATCGATACGGGTATCACGGAGCACTTGAGGTATCTGTTGACGCAGGCTTGGGTAACCCAACTTATGGTGATACCGACATCATGCACACCACAATTGGCCCGCAATTATCAATTGGTCGGGTCACTTCCAGAAGTCCATGGCAGTTCGATCTCAGCGGCCACTTGCTGTTGGGCTATGGCCGCGCAGACTTTGATCAAGACTATGTTGTCGGAGAATTACTTCGACCTCAGGCCATCAACCCTCTGATTGTGGCTCAACCTCACTATGGCGAGAACAAGCGTGACGACGAGTACTTCGCCCAACATGCTGAACTACGCCTGACGACCAGCTATTTTCTTCGCCGCAATTGCACGATCGACGCCACCGTCCGCGGCTTTGTTGCCGGCCCCTGGTACGACGCGTCCGAAGCGATTGGCTACACGCTTCCGAGCTTTACTTTGCTTGAGACCTCCTCCGATTACCTGACCGGCTACAACCTGTATGTAGGCATGACCTACCTGCGGTAGCCGTGATGATTCAATTCCCCTTCGCTCAGTCTGAAATAGAGAACTCTATGTCGCGTGCAATAGTTTTCCTGACTTTGTGCTCTCTTTCCGCATCACTGTCGCAAGCCAACGGGCAGGAGCCTACTGAGTTTGACGACGACGTTGTTTGGTCAACGGAATCGGACATCTTGTTCGAGAGCGATTCGCCCCAGCTACACGATGCTAACTTGCCTGAGTTCCGGACGTTTGGTCGCCTACTCGGCGGTGGCTACCTGCGTGAGGAGGAGGAGATACTGACGAATGAAGATGTCGGCTCCATAATAGCGTTCCAAGAAGAGGTGACCGACACTCAGGCCGCGGTATCGTTGGAACTGATGTGGCAACACTTCTTCAACGCTCCCGGGACGCCACCTGCTGGTTTTCGCAACTGGCGGTTCAGTGCCTACGCGCCCGGATTGAGTCTAGACGTTGGCAAGCTGCCTCTGCCGGCTCAAGCTTACGTCCCGGAAGACCAGCGAGCCGACAGGTCTTGGCGAGATGAATTCACGCATGTCGACTACGTGGGACTGGGCGTCACCTTTGCTGCCCTGCTTGACAGACAAGAAAACGACTTCCGCTCGCAGACGATTAACAACCTTTACCTCGAGTCGCAAACGATACAGGGCCTAGTCGGGCCGCAGTTTACGCTGGGACGGGCCATAGCGCGAGGGCCCTGGCTGCTCGACGTGAGTGGCAACTTTGTTGTCGGATCTGCACTTACGGAGTTTGAGCTTAGGCATGGGAGGGGCTCAGGCTCAAACCATGGCGAATCGCTCATTGCCGGCGTGCCAACCGATATCCGGACAACACGCGACTTAGGCATGCGTGGTGAACTTCGCGTAGCGGGAAGCTACTACTTTCGCAAAAATTGGTCGGCAACGCTCATCGGTCGGGCCTTCGCATTGGGACCCTGGTATGACGCCAGCGATCAGATTGC
>JBCDCL010000324.1:0-4388 GCA_039182175.1 Planctomycetota bacterium | reverse complement strand
GGCGAGCGTCAACCGAATGCCTACCAAGCGGCGATCACGGAGCTGCTCATCAACGCTGGCGCCGAGCCGCAGTACGTCGCACTGCTCGAACCTGGAACCGTTACGGCCGTTGATACTGTCGAGGGCCCAACCGTGCTGGCGATCGCCGCGATGGTTGGCAAAACGCGATTGATCGACAACACGACGATCGGCTAGCCTGCCGCGACAAAGACTTGCTCGCGGCTTGTCACCGCCGACTGCCTATTGCCGACTGCCCACTGCCTCATGCGTAGCGAACTCTTCCGAATTCCTGTCGAAGTGGGTGGCGTGCCAATCTTTGGCGTCGGCGTCCTGCTGCTGGCATGGCTGATTGCCGGCGCCGCTTGGGCTTGGTGGCTGTCGCGACGACCCGACGGCAGACGCGAAATCATGTCGCTCCTGCCGACGATTGCCATCGGCGGTGCGGTCTTGATCGCACTGCCACGCTTCCTTCCCGATGGACTGCCGGTGCGGGGCTACGGCGTGATGTTGGTGCTCGCCGCATTAACGGGCGTGGCGATGGCGATCCACCGTGCTCGCGAGCGAGGCGTCGATGCAGACACGATCTTGTCGATGGTGTTTGGCATGTTTGTGCTGGGCATTGTCGGCGCCCGGCTCTTTTTCGTCATCGAGTATTGGGACGAGGCCTTCAGCGGCGATACGCTCTTCGCGCGGATCAGGAACGCGCTGCTGTTCACTGAGGGCGGGTTGGTTGTCTATGGCTCGCTGATTGGTGGTGCCGTGGCGTTCGTTTGGTTCTGCCGCAGTCGCCGGCTACGAGTGCTGGCGATGGCCGACATCATCGCCCCAAGTCTTGCCGTGGGGTTGGCGATCGGCCGGATCGGCTGCTTGCTCAATGGTTGCTGCTACGGCCATTTGTGCGAGCGACCGTGGGCCGTGACCTTTCCGCGTCAAAGCTCTGCCGAGCGATTAAGTCCAGCGTATGCCGATCAACTAACCAGTGGCGAATTCCATGGCTTTCGTTGGGAAGAAGATTCCGATACCAGCAAAGCAACAGTGACTCGCGTTGAGGAAGTGGCGAGCGACGCCGGCTTGGAAACGGGCAACGAACTGGTATCGATCGGCGGCGTCAGCCCGCAGTCAGACTTCGAGCGGCGTCAACTGATTCTCTCCATCTACGACGCGGGCGAGCCACTGGTGCTCGGCCTCGCCTCGGGCGAAACGGTGACGCTCCCGGCGGCGCCGCAGCGTATGCGTAGCCTGCCCGTGCACCCCACGCAGATTTACAGTGCGGTGAACGCCGGCCTGCTGGGTTGGTTTTTGTGGCTTTACTACCCACTACGCCGCCGCGATGGCGAAGTGGCCGCCCTTCTCTTGACAATTTACCCCGTTGGCCGATTCTTGCTCGAGATGATTCGCACCGACGAAAGTTCGTTCCTGGGCACGGGCCTGAGCATTTCGCAGAATGTTAGCTTGGTGCTGCTGGCCGCCGTTGCGGCGTTCTGGGTATTCCTGCTGCGGTCGCCGGTCGGTCGGGCGGAGCAGCTCCAGGCAGTTTGACGACTGCCAATTCCCGATCTGCGGGATTTTCTGAAAATCCGCGCAGGGGAATTTGCCCGGCGGTAACTCTCTCCTTGTCCGATCAATCTCGCCCGCCATGTCAGAAGCCGATCCTCCCGCAACGCGACCGGCCTCGACCGCCGAGCAGGCGCCTGCTGCGGAGCTAGCGTTTGATTGGCGGGCAGCCTTGGCGGAGCACCAGCAGTGGCTCCGCTTGGTCGTACTAGCACGGCTAGGCGAGAGTGCGGCAGTGGGCGACGTGATGCAAGAGGTTGCCCTCGCCGCCGGTCGAGGCGCCAGCAAGCTGCGAGACCCGTCGAAGACGGCGCCGTGGTTGTACCGCTTGGCGGTGACAGCCGTGCTACAGCATCGACGCAAAGCAGGCCGGCGGCGAAACCTGGCAGATCGTTACCAGCAAAAAATAACACCGGCCGACCTCGCCGTCGAAGCAGACCCACTCGATTGGTTACTGGCCGAAGAACAACGCGGCTTGGTTCGCCGAGCGCTTGCCAGCTTGCCTTCGCGAGACGCCGAAGTACTGCTGCTGAAATACACCCAAGACTGGAGCTACGCCCAACTTGCCGAGCACCTAGGCGTGAGCGAATCGGCCATCGACGGCCGGTTGCAGCGTGCACGCAAGAAACTTCGAGCCGCCCTTCGACAAGCCGATCCTTCGCTCGTCGAAGCTGGCTAGTGTCCTCAGTTCCGATTTACAATCGCGATGCAAGACTTTGAATACCAACCGCTGAGCGACCAGCAGCAGACGCAGCTCGATCGCCTTGTAGATGGCGAGCTTTCTGCCGAAGAGCGGCGGACTCTGCTGCGTGCATTCGATCAATCGCCCGGCGACTGGCGAGCATGTGCGTTGGCGTTCTTAGAGGCCCAGTCGCTTGGCCAGCAGTTGGCCGCGATCAAGGACGAAGCCTTAGCGGCGCCCGCGAACGTGGCGACTCTCAGCGTAACTGACAGTGTATCGCGGCCGGCGTCTCGGAAGTCGTGGTATGCCATCGCAGCGATGCTCATGCTGGCGTTTGGTTTGGGTGTGTTCACGCCGCAAGCGTTCGACGCGTCGCCACAGGCGCCCGATCCCAGCTTGATGGCGGATAGCGGCGGTACATCTGCAGAGACGGCGGTACCGACGGAGGCAATGCCGCCGGTTGCAATCGATTCAACAGAGATTCCAGCGCCAGTGGTCCCCGCTGATGTGGCGGCTCTGCCCGAAATCCCGCGAGCCGACAACGCTGAGCCCGGTGTTGGGGCAGAGATTCCCAGCCCAGCTCTAGTCGCCAACGCGGACGAATCGCTCACTTTCTGGGTGCAAGACGACCAAGGTCAACGGCAGTCGCTCACGGCGCCACTGGTCGACGCAGCCGAGCTTGAGAATCGCTTTGGTTGGAAGTTCCCCTCAGCGGTGACGCCCCGCACGCGGCAACGGTTTGAAGGGCGTGGCTTTCAGCTTTCGACGCGTCGCCGCGTCGCCCCGTTGTTCTTAGAAAACGGCCAGCCGCTCGTCGTGCCGGTCGAAGATGTGCAACTCGTCCCCGTGAAGGGAACGGCGTTGTAACAAGTGGCTCTTCCTTCGTACGAGAAGGCTGCCGCACGCTAATCGATAAGACGGCGGCAGCCAGTTTCCGTTAGCCTACGTTCCTCTATCAGGAGAATTCAAAAATGCAAACGTCTACGACCTCCAGCCACCGCCTGCTTGCGATCATCGCAGCGTGTGGTGTCGGTTTTGCAATGCTGGCGACCGATGCGGCGGCTCAGCGAGTGAAAGTCAAAGCCCCCGGCACAACGGTGCAAGTTGGTCCCGATCGCGGACCGGGGGACGAGCAAACAAACGAAGGGCAAGCAGCCGCCGACCAGCCAACCGACGGGCAGCCGGCTGAAGGGCAGGGCGTGCGGACTCGCGTGCGAGTTCCGGGCGTCAATGTCGATGTCGATGCAAACAGCGGCGGGCGAACCGTCCGCATCGGTCCCGATCGGCCCGTGAATGTTGAAGAGGAAGAGGTCGTCATCGATCCGCCGGAGCCTTCCTACTGGATTGGCATCCTGGGCGGTGACATTAGTCCCGAGTTGCGTGCCCACCTCGGCCCGATGGTCGATGACGAAGTGAAAGGCGTGATCGTCCGCGAGATCGTCCCCGACAGTCCCGCCGCGGAGGCTGGTTTGCAAGAGCACGACATTCTCCTCAGAGCCAACGGTCGGCCGATTACCGGTATGAATGTGCTAGTGGAAGAGGTAGCTAGTGTCGGTCCCGGCAAAGGACGGATCACTATTGAGCTGCTGCGTGGCGGCCAGCAAGAAACGGTTTGGGTTGCCCCTGCCGAACGACCTGCCGTGCCTGCCCCCGTGCAGCCTGGCTTCCGCGAGCCGGCATTCGGTGGCGCCTTTGGTGAAGGTCCCGACCAGCCTTTCCGCTTCCGTATGTTTGGCCCCGGCGGCTTGCTCGGCGGCGGCAACGTTCAGGTCCAAGCCAATGGCGTCAACGTCAGCGTCGTGACCGTCAATGGCAAGACACGCGTCAAGGTCGCCCGCGATGGCGAGGAGTGGGACATCGACGCCACGGACCCTGCTGCTCTGGACCAATTGCCTGCCGACGTGCGAGCGATTGTCGATGGCGTTTTGGCACGTACTAACGTAGGCGTTGATATTAACATCGATGAGTTGATGCCAAACTTGGAAGGCCTATTTCAAGGCCGGGCCGACGGCGGCGAGCGGCGTCTGTTCCGCCCGAGGCAGCGTCGCATCGATGAGCTAGAGCGTCAGGTCGCGGAGTTGCAGCGGGTGCTACGCGGTGAGGCCCCACCAGCCGCCGCGGCAGAAGGAGGCAATCCGGCACTCGACGAGGC
>JBCDCL010000323.1:0-4410 GCA_039182175.1 Planctomycetota bacterium | reverse complement strand
CCCGGCGGCTCGTTCATCTGGCCAAACACCATGCAGGTTTGGTCGATGACGCTCTTGCCGGTGTCGCCGATTTTGGCTTCTTGCATTTCGAGCCACAGGTCGGTCCCTTCGCGGGTTCGCTCGCCAACGCCCGCGAACACCGAGTAACCACCGTGCTGCGTAGCGATACGGGCAATCAACTCGGTCAGGATGACCGTCTTGCCCAAACCGGCGCCGCCGAACAGGCCCGCCTTACCACCGCGAACGAATGGCGTCAGCAGGTCGACGACCTTGATGCCCGTCTCGAAGATCTCGGTCTTGGTCGACAGCTCTTCGAGGGGTGGCGCCTCGCGGTGGATCGGCCAACGCTCATCAGTTGCCACCGGGCCACGACCGTCGACCGTATCGCCGGTAACGTTGAAGACGCGACCGAGAGTCGCTTCGCCGACCGGCACGCTAACCGGCTCACCCGTGTCGACCACATCTTGCCCACGGATCAGTCCGTCGGTGCTGCCCAACGCGACACAGCGGACACGCCCGCCGCCGAGGTGCTGCTGCACCTCGCCAACGAGGCTAACGGTTAACCCTTTGTGCTCAGACGAGATCGTCACAGCGTTGTAAATCGGCGGCAGATGTCCCTCGGGGAATTCGACGTCGAACGTCGAACCGATGACTTGAGTAATGCGACCGGTGGTTTGCGTTGCGGTAGACATGAATTAGCAAAGGGGGCTGGGGACTCGCGTGGTGTGACAGTCTGGCGATGGCGTTAGCTAATCGCTTCGACGCCGCCGATGAGGTCCATGAGTTCTGCAGTGATGCGCCCCTGGCGGGCGCGGTTGTATTGCATGCTGAGTTGCTTGATCAGCTCGCTGGCGTTCTCGGTGGCGCCCTTCATGGCGACCATTCGGGCGATCTGCTCGCTGACGGCCGAGTCGAGGAAGCACTTGAAAAGCTTTACTTTGAAGCTCATTGGCACCACCTCTTCCAAAATGCTCTCGGGCGAGGGCAAGAACTCGTACAGCTGCGAGCCGCCTGCGGTGGCTACCTCGTCTTCGGCTTCCAGTCCGCCTAGCGGCAGTAGGGTTTCGACAGCGACTTCTTGGCGAGCGATGCTGATGAACTTGGTGTAGACGACATCAAGGCGGTCGAGTTCGCCGGCGGCATACGCCCGCAGGTAGCGATCGGCGATTGGTTCGACTTCGTCAAATCGCGGGCGATCTTCAAATTGCGTGAACGACTCATCGACTTCGATGCCTTTGAACTGTAACCCGTTGATGCCGCGCTTACCGCTAACTTCCACGGTGCAGCTTGGCACGCGGGCCTTCAGCTCGGACAGCACGCCCATGCCGGCACGGATGAGGTTGCCGTTGAAACCACCGCAGTAACCGCGATTAGCCGTGAGCACCAGCAGCTTGGCATTCTTTGGATCGGGCCGTTGCTCTAGCAGCGGGTGACTGACGCTTAGGCCGCTCTTGGTCAGGTCGCTCACTAGGCGGGTGATGCGCTCCGTGTAAGCCGTGGCCGCCGCCGCCCGGTCCATCGCTTTCTTAAAGCGGGCGGTTGCGATCAGCTCCATCGTCCGCGTGATTTTGCGGATGTTGCGGACCGACTTGCGTCGCTGGTCGAGTTCGCGTGGGTTGGGCATAGGGAGTTGACTACGTTGCTGGTTTCGTTGTCGCGATGGAGTTGCAACCGCACCGCACTGCTAGGCCGCTTGGCTAAGCCGTTGCTTCCGCCGGAGATTTCTCGCCGAGGAACTGCTGGTTATAGAACTTGATGGCAGAGTCGATTTTTTCGACGACCTCGTCATCAAGGCTGTAGTTTTCGGAAACGGCACTACGTACTTCGGGCATCTGGTCGCTGAGGAATTGAACGAACCCATCTTCCCATTCCTGCACGCGGTCGGCAGGCACATCGTCGAGTCCGCCCTTGGTGCCGGCGTAAATCAGAATGATCTGGTCGGTCACGTCCAACGGCTGGTACTGCCCCTGCTTGAGCAGTTCGACCATGCGATAACCGCGATCGAGGCGTGCCTGGGTGGCGGCGTCGAGTTCGGTGCCCATCTGGGCGAACGACTCCAGCTCGCGGAACGCCGCGAGGTCGAGACGCAAACCACCGGCAACCTTTTTCATCGCCTTTACCTGTGCGGCGCCACCAACCCGCGAGACCGAAATACCGGCATTCATCGCCGGCTTCACACCTGCGAAGAAGAGGTCCGGCTGCAGGTAGATCTGACCATCGGTAATCGAAATCACGTTGGTCGGAATGTAGGCGGAAACTTCGCCTTCGAGCGTTTCGATAATGGGCAGCGACGTAATCGACCCGCCGCCTAGTTCTTCGGACAGCTTGGCCGAACGTTCGAGCAAACGGCTGTGGCAATAAAAGACGTCGCCAGGAAATGCCTCGCGTCCGGGCGGGCGACGCATTAGCAATGACAACTCGCGGTAGGCAACGGCTTGCTTGCTGAGGTCATCGTACGCGATCAAGGCGTGCCCGCCATTGAACATGTAGTGCTCGGCCATCGCCGTGCCCGAGTAGGGAGCGATGTATTGCAGCGGCGCGGGGTCGCTGGCGCCGGCGACGATCACCGTCGTGTAGTCCATGGCTCCGTGCTCGCGGAGCTTCTCGACAACACCGGCGACGGTCGACTCTTTTTGACCAACGGCGACGTAGAAGCATTTAACGCCAGAATTCCGCTGGTTGATGATGGCGTCGATCGCGATCGCGGTCTTGCCAGTTTTGCGGTCGCCAATGATCAGCTCGCGCTGGCCACGACCGATAGGCGTCATCGCGTCAATCGCTTTGATGCCGGTCTGCAACGGCTCACAAACAGGCTGCCGCTCGGAGACGCCCGCGGCGAGGATCTCTACGGGGCGGCGATTATTGGTAACGACCGGGCCTTTGCCATCAAGCGGATTACCAAGTGGATCGACCACGCGGCCGAGCAACTCGTCGCCAACCGGCACGCTAAGCAGCTTACCGGTGCTTTTCACCTCTTCCCCTTCGGCAATTTCGAGATAGTCGCCGAGGATGATCACACCGACCGAATTCTCTTCGAGGTTAAACGCCAAGCCGATGGTGCCGTTTTGGAACTCCACCATCTCGCCAGCCATCACCCCGCTAAGGCCGTATACCTGGGCGATGCCGTCACCGACCTCTAGCACGCGGCCAACTTCACGCACGTCGAGTTGCGCGTCGTAGTTGACGATCTCTTGTTGGATGACTGAGGCGATTTCGTCGCTATTAAACTTCATGGAAGTTTCCCGCTGTAATTTGGAAGAACGCGGCGTCCGAAGGATTTAAGCAAGCAGAATTTGCGATGACTTGCCGGTGTTCCGTGTGGCGCCAGTTGTGTTCTAGTTTTCCTGTTGGTTTTCGCTGAGCCTATTCTTGATCTTGGCTCGGCCTACTGTTGATCCTGACTGAGGAAGTGGCTGGGATCGTTTTCGATCCGCTCGATCGCTCGCTCGACGATCGAGTTCCGCGCTTTGGCGAAGATGGTTCGCAAGGAGCCATCGTAGACCGTATCGCGGACGCGGATTTTGATGCCTGCGATCATTTCCGGATCGACGTTGGCCTGAACGATCGGTTCGATCTCCAGCTTCGTTCGTAGTGCCGACTCTAGGTCGTGCAGCACGTCATCCGTCAGCGGTACGGCTGAGGTAACGGTGACATGCACCTGACCATTGTCACTGTCGTATAGCTCTTGAGCCTGGCGAGCGACGCTATGAATTAGCTCAAGCCGGTTGTGGGCCGACATCACCTTGAGCGTGTTGAGCACTACCTGATCGACACGACCGCCGAGGACGCGATCGATCAAGCCGATCCGCTCCTCGTGCGACAAGAATGCCGAACGGATGGCTTCGCCGAAGTCCGGAAACTTCTCCAGGATCTCTGACACAACCGCCTTCAACTCACCGATCGCATCGACGGCACTTCCCGACTTGCCAGCAGCGTCGAGAAAGGCCTGGGCGTAGACCTTTGCCAGCCGCTCGGCATCGACATCGAGGACCGTGTCGTGACCGCGAGTTGAAACGTCAGTTGCCATAAGTGTCGAACGCTACGCTGGGAGTAGGAGTTGGGCCTGCGACTCAGTTACTGCTCGGTTCGGCAGCCGCCATGCGACCGATCGCTTCGCGAACAATCTCGCCTTGCCGTTCGGACGTGATATCCTGCTTGACGACTTTCGATGCCAAGTCGATCGCCAAGTGAGCACTCTCCTCGGCGAGGTGTTTGATTGCCGAATCGCGAGCCTGCTCTACCTCGCGAACGGCCCGCTGCTTCTCAGCGTCCGCAGCCGCTCGTGCTTCCTCGATGATCGTCGCTTTCGTCGTTTCGGCATCGCGGCGTGCCTCGTCGAGCATGGCCTTTACCTCGTCGGTAGCGGCGGCCACTTTTGCGGCGTGCTCGGCGTAGAGTGCCTTCGCTTCT
>JBCDCL010000322.1:0-4422 GCA_039182175.1 Planctomycetota bacterium | reverse complement strand
GGTAGTTCCCACAGGTTGGCGTCGTGCACTTGGATATTGCCGGCGCCTTCGAGCCCATAGATCGACGTTCCCTTGCCCTGCAAAGTGAGTGTGCCATCGGCACGGCCGGTGATTGGCGTCGGCAGTTGTAGGTAGTCGCGGGAGAACCGCTCCAGATCGATATCCTTTAAGTCGACTGCCATGCCGTATTGTGGCCGTTCGCCCTGCAAGACGCGGGTGTTGATCAGCACTTTCCCACCGTAGGCGTCGGCGGTGATCTTCACCGGCGGGGCGCCAGGCTGCTTGTCGACAACGCCCTGCCCAAGCCGGCATTCGCTAGCGTTTGCCCACAAGGGGCCACGAATATTGGTTAGCTGCAGGTCGTTCCAAAACAGAGTGTCGAGATTTAGTTCGCCGTAGCTGCGGCAGTCGTCCCCGTTGTTGATGCCCACCAACCGAATGCCGCCGCTGACGTCTTCGACCCGCACGCCCAGATTCACGTCGGTCTGGTGACAATCGAGCTGGATATCCCAATCGGCCCGCAAGTCGTCCGGTCGGCGAGGATCGTAGGTGAACGCCACCCGGCTGTTGTGCACGCCAAAACTGCCGTCGGGCTGGAGTTCGTCGATCACCCGCCGGAGTGCCAGCGGGGCAGCAAGGCGTAGATCGTGGTCGGCGTCCAAGTAATCGACATTCAGGTCTTCGAGCCGGAACTGCCAGCCGCCGTTGCCGCCGGGCGTCCACGAGCCGTTGCCCGATAGCTGCGTTCGCCCATGCTCGGCTTGGGCCGCCGTGAACGTAAGCCGGCCATCTTGCATGACAAACTTGCCGTCAAGCCGATTGAGCCGGTAGTGGAAGAACGTCGGACTCAGCGAGACGCTTCGCTGGTACGGCGAAGCGACAATGACGATCGTCGGCCGAGCATCGCCTTGTGTGAAGGAGACATCCGTCGTCAGATTGACCCGGCCCTCTGGCCGCAACTGGGCCCAGACCGATTGATGCTCTGCGGGCAGCGCAGTCCGCAGGGCATCGTCCAGTGGCGCCGCTACGGCAGTCAGCCTCATGCCAAACTGCTGCCGACCGTCGACCCGTTTGAGGGAGCCACTCGCGGTAACAACCCGGGGGCCATTTGCTTCCCGGCTTTCGACACCCTCGAAGCTCCACACGCCATCGCGTGCCGTAATGCGGCCTCGCAGATGTTCGAGAGGATAAGGAAATTGGTCGTAAGTGATTGCACAGTCGAGTGCGTCGATATCGATCACGACACTCGGGCTAAGGTCTTCTTCCGACTGCCGTTCCATTCGCCAGCGAAAACCGAAGTCGCCGGATGGTGAAACCGACCGTACGATTTTGGCGGCTTCTGGATGGGGCTCCAGCGCGGCGAGCATCGCCGGACTAACTCGTAGCCGAGGGGCGTCGATCTGCACCCAGCCGACAGGGCAGGGGGGTGCCGGCCCGATCCGCGGTGTTGCCGGTTTGTGCTGGCCGGGGCAGGGCAGGCCGCGAAACGCTGCCGTCACGGCAACTACTCGACCCTCTGCCAAGCCTTGCAGGTTAATGTCCAGCAGGCCATTGCCCGCTTCGCCCGCGTCGGAGAAGCGAAGCGTGCCGCGTGCGTCGGTCATTCGATAGGGGAACTTTTCTGCATCCTCGGCCGATACGCCTCGGCAATCCGCCGTGCCGTTAACCCGCCACCGAACGCCATCAAACGTAAGGCTGCCCGCCGCATCAACAACACCCGCGGGGCGAAACCGGCGCCACTGCTTCTGCAGACTGGCTGGCAAGGCGCCCAGCAACGGCTTGTCGAGCGGCAAGTCGGTGATTCGCCCTCGGGCAGCGATCGGGGCCTTGGCTGCCCATCCGTGACGATTGCATGCCGCGGTGATTTCTGCGACGCCGCATTTGCCCGTGAGGCTGCGGATGGCCAAGCCCTGGGCATCGCACGAACCGCTGAGCTTCAGATCGGTAAGCCGCCGAGGCAAACGCGGATGTGAGACAGCGCCCTGCATGACCTGGAACGAGGCGCCCCATTCGAGCGGCGTATCGCGTGCCTGGCGTCTGGCGTTGATCCGACAAGATCCAACCGCCTGTAGCTCGAGCCCCGCAAGAGTCTGCTTTTCAATCATTGGCAGACTAGCGAGCAGTTCGTGGTTGAGTCGCAGCTTGTCGGCGCCAGCAGTAAGGTTGAAACCGCCGGTGCGGAGATCGACTTCGCCAGAAAACTCAACTTGTTTGGCCAGCGATTCTTTCGCACTGCCTTCGAAGCGAATCGTGCTGGTTTGCGTTCCTCTTGCGTCAACGGCCTTCTCTAGCAGCGCATCAACACCTTGTACAACGAACGGGACGGCGTTTGGGCTTGCTTCGTCAATGATGACAAGCGTGGCGTCGGTGATTTCGAGGGGCGGGGCACGCTCTCCCCCCTTGGGCGGAGGCAAGAGCTGTTCGAAGCTCCATTGGCCGAGTGGACTTCGCCGGGCGACTAGGCGTGGGCGGCGGACAATAACGCGATCCACTACCGGCTGGCCTTCGACAAACTGCCGAAGTTCAAATCGACCCGCGAGACTCAGCTCGTCGACGTGCAGCAGTGGTCGCGCGTTTTGTGGCGAGTGATTCGTCGGTCGCTCGGCGAGCGACACGTCAAATACCGTGACCCCGCGTCCAGGTACGAATCGGGCGCCGCCGACGCGTACTTCTAAGTGCTGATAGTGAGTCGCCAATGTATTTTGGGCGTAGCGGCGGATCTCTTCGTCGAGGCGGAAGTAGAGGTACCCACCACCCAACAGCGCAGCGAGCACCAGCAGGGCGAATGCCCATTTGAACGTCGACCAGCAAGAGTTGACGAAACGCCTCAAACCGAGTGGCTCTCGGGGTCATGACCAGCGGTGCTGACTCTGCGTCGGCGCGCAGGCCCAGCCTATTTTCGCGGCGGATCGTAGAGGCGGGCGAGCCTCGGGGTCAAGATCGTGGCATTGCTGATGAGCTGGCGATCGGCGCCAGCACAACCTGCGTGCCCCCCGTCTCGACCCGAATGCCAGCCGGTAGCGTGATCGCTGGCTGAGGTGTACTTGCCAACACATAGTCGGCTAAGAGGACCCACTGCTGCCGGCCCATTGCTTGCTCTGGCCAGCCTGCCTGGCGCCATGCATGGCGGCACACCTCGCGTACCAGCAACGCTGGCTCTGCTTGCAGTCGCACAGTGTCGATGACGATTGATCCGCCGGCGTCCTGCACCGTTACTGCGTCACTGACAATCTCGGCTGCTTGCTCGCTCAGCCATGCTTGAGTTTCGCTCGCATGCTCGCTCAATCCGAGCAGTGCGGCCGAAAGTGGGTCGCCATACTCGTCGCGCAGTCGGGGGAGTAACTCATTGCGAATCCAATTCCGGCGGTAACGCTGGTCCGCATTCGTCGCGTCCTGCCGAAACGGTTGCTGCAAGTCTGCGAGGTAGCCTTCGATCTGTTGCCGCATGCAATCTAGTAGAGGCCGGACGACGGTAATCTCGCTGCTGAGACTACGAGCGGCAGGAATGCCTGCGAGACCAGTCAGGCCGCTGCCGCGAAAAATTCGTAGCAAGACCGTCTCGATTTGGTCGTCCCGTGTGTGACCTGTGGCGACATAGCGGGCGCCCACGCGAGCGGCGGCCGCCTCTAGGAATGCGTACCTGGCATTACGCGCTTGCTCTTCGCCAGAGGCTTGCTCGCTGGAGTCGTTGGGGGCGGCTTCGCTCCGGCCGACCTCCACCGAGATGCCGAGCGACTCTGCCAGCGATTCGACCCACGCTTGGTCGTCGCCGGAAGCTTTCCCTCGCCATCGGTGGTTGTAGTGAGCGGCGACAAGCTTGCCGGCGCCACCCGTCTGCTGTTTTAGCTCGACCAGTGCCCGCAGCAAGGCGACGCTATCCGCCCCGCCCGAAACCGCGACCATCACGTGAACATCACGCCAACGTTCTACCGGCCAAGCCTTGGCGACCGCTTCCACGACCGATGGCAGTTGCTCGGCCGTTGCTGAGGCATCGTACTGGTTTGCCATGCGGAAGATCGTTGTCTGTGCCGATTAGGTGATTTGTCGAGCAAAAAGTAGCGGCATTGCCTCGGTTTCGACCCAGCCCGGAAAGCTAAAGGCCGGAGCGTGCGTTGCGGCTCAGCGGCGTTTTCAGTACGATTCGGGAGCTGCAGGGCGGCTAAAGCTGCGGCGACTCGGTGCAACGGTTGGCTCTTTATCCAGTCTAGCGGATCCATCCCGCCAACCACCTTATTCTTGGCAACGCGAGTCGCCTGAGCAAAGACCGTCGGGCACGGTTTGCTACTGAGAGAAACCAAAGAGTTTCTGCGTTGACACACGACAGCCAACAATCTGCTACATGTCTCGCTTCTGGGCCCCAGGCGCAGAAGCAGGCGCCGCTATCGATCTGGACGATGAGCATTCGCCTCGTTTGGAATTTGC
>JBCDCL010000321.1:0-4480 GCA_039182175.1 Planctomycetota bacterium | reverse complement strand
GGGGCCGCTGATTTCGAAGTATTCACGGCCTTCATCGCCACCGGGCGCGTTGCTAAGAAATTCGCTAATGCGAACTTGTGCATTGGCGGCTGCGGTGAAACTCAATGTCGCCAGGATAGCGACGGCCCAAATCCTCGACGCGTAAAGCCGCGTGCTTGCCTTCATGATTCCCCTCTTCTCAATGGATTACAGCATCAAAGTTGCACAGATGCAGTGCGTTGGCGGCGTAGCCCTGTTGGCAACTACGCCGCGTGCATCAACTGCTTGGGAATCTATTCACGATCGCCAATCCGTCGAGTGTGTTCACGAAGAGTTCACATTCGTTTAACGCAAACACAACACAGCGGAAGAGTGGCGAAGGTGCGCAGCCCTGTAGAGAGGGTTAGTGTGCGTGTTGCCGCGAGCGTATGCGACAGTTCTACTGACGCAGGTTGTCAGTCAACGATCGCGTTGGCTGCTCAGAATGCTTAGCGTAGCCGACCCCGATATGACTTCGCGCACCGCGCACGCGCGGCCTACCGAACCTCTCCGACGTGATGCAGAAGGGGAGCGCAGATCGCGGACTCGTGCTCTGAATAGCGGAGGTAACCGCCTACGCTGATAAAGATCAGCGTGATCGACTTTGGCGACAGGCGATCAATGCCACGACGCCGAGCGTCGCAGAGATCAACGATGTCGGTTCGGGCGCCGCGACGATGAACGCCGGGTTTTGTTGCCGGCCGTAGTTGCTCTTCCACACGAAGTAGTCGTCGATGTTGACGGTCCCATCGTCGTTGGCGTCGGCGGCTAGATTGGACGTGCTACCGAGCGAATCTCGCCACAGGCTGTAGTCGATGGCGTCTACGATGTTGTCGCCATTGAAATCGCCAAACGCGGTGGAGGTCAGCTCGTCGCTGGGGTCCCAAAAGACCGTGTCCAGGTAGACGGTCGCGTCGGTCGCGCCGAAGAACTGAATCGAGTCGATCGTAATCAATTCGCCATCCACCGCGCCGTTGCCGGCGCCAATCCACGCCTCAAACTCGGCGGCGTCTTCCAAAAACCACTTGTACTGGTGCCACTGGCCATCGGCAATCACATCCCGCTTGCGGCCCCGGTCGCCGGTGGTGGGATCGTCAATCGCGAGGGAAACTTGCAAACCTTCGTCCTCGGTCCGCAGCCAAAAACCGACCGAGCCGATCGCTTCAAACTGCAAGTTTGCCACCCGCGAAGCGACATTCGACTGTCCGCCGAAATCGCTGAACTGGGCGCCGGAGATGTGACGCAGTAGAAAATCGTCCTCCGATGTTTCGTCGTAAGTGATGTCGATTCGCTGCGAGTGACTCCCTTGGTGCGGCATCGTGTCGTCTCGCACGGCGGTCGAACCGGCGATATTTGGCGTAGTGCTGCCAGAGAAAGTTGGCGAGCGCCCAAAGTAGCCTTCGTTGCCATCGATGATGCCGTCCGAGGCGCGGCCGCTGCCGTAATCGTCGAAGTCGGTGAGCACCTTGCGGCCGAACTCGACGCCGGTGCCGGCCGTGGTGGCGGTGCGGAGCTGGATGTCGGCGCCATAGTAATACTTGAGGATGTCGACGTACGACACACTGTTGTCCGAAAGAAAGTCGCCACCGTTTTGGCTCATGGCGCCTCGGTTCGGCCAATTAGGATTCGTCGGCGTGCCGCGGAAGCCTAGCGTCGAGCCGGTGTTGAAGCCGCCCGAGAGATCGTTCTCGTAGGTGTAGGTAACGAATCGCTCGGTATTGGTGGGATCGGGATCGAACGAATTGGGGATCGCACTCGGGTCTGCCGGATTGAACGGCCCCGACGGAATGGCGCCCGCGACGTAAAACGATGCAATCAAGATGTCGCGAAGCTGGAAGTCTTCGATGTAGAGGATTTCCCCCTCGGTCGCCCGCGATGCATCGCGATGAATGGTACGCGGCGCGATATTGCTGAAGACTTGGTCGTTCTGTCCGTCGCCAATGACGCTTGGTGTGCGGAGGTCGAGAATGTAGTACGCGAAGGTGCGGGCGGCAACGGCTTGGGCCTTGAGCGCCTCGTAACTCGCCAGTCCATTTTCACTCGCCACCACGCCGGGAACGTAGACCGACTCGGTAGGCACGTCGGTACGCTGCGCCGGATTGTTGTTGACGTCGACCGTGATGAATGGCCTGGCGTTGAATTCCGTCTGCCCCTCAGCGGGCGGGCTAAGAATGACAACAGCGAGCATGGTCAGCAATGCTGCAAAGACTCGGCATGTCGAACGAAGGCTAAGTTGCAGGCTAAAAAGTTGTTGCACCATCATCATAGAAAAAGCCGTAACGCGTATTTTGCGATTGGAACTTAGAGAGATGAAGCGAGACGCACGCCGGACCTCGCAACAAGCAGGTCGGGATGCCGACTCGCCGAAGCCCTTAGTGTAATCTGCTTGAGCGATTATCGCGCTGTTGCAGCCGGCGTACAGTCGAATTCTGGTGGCTTCTCTGGCTCGTATGTACGGCTCGGCACGCAACAAGAGCTTGCGTGCGCGAAGCGTAGTAAGCGTTGCGCATAAGGCGCCGCCATTGGCGGTTGGCAGATCGACGAGAGGCCGAGGATCGCACGAGAAGACGCAACGAACCCCTGCGTGAAGCGTTGACTATCCCGCGCAAAACGGAGCGAGTTCCGCAGCCCGATCGTCTAGACTAGACAACCGTCGGCGGGAAAGGGCGTGAGCAAATTGATTGGCCGTGTGCCAATCGTCCCGCCGGCAAGCGTCGATTTTGGGCAGACACATTTGGCTCCGGGACAGGGTTGCTTCAACGTAGTTACGCAGCACGTTTTGCAACATTACGTTCTGGAATCGTTAGCAACGCACAACAAGACTCTTCTGGGAGGGAGCACTAATGATTCGCGTACTGACAGTTTTTGCGGCCGTGGCCGCACTTGCCGGCTCCGCGCCGGCGGCATCGATCGTGATCGATGACTTCTCGGGAGGCGTGACGGCCGCCAACCACCCCGACCCCGCTAATGATTTTGGCGTCTATTACGACATCACGAACGACACTTTCGGAACCGCGTCCGATGGCGGCGGAGTTCTAAGAATCGACGATGGCGGGTTCACCAACGGAGTCTACGTGATCTTCGACTCGCCAATTCCTGCCGATGGCGTCTACCAGCTCCAGGTGAGCTTCAATCTAGAGCAAACGAACACAGGCGTTATCGATCTCTACGAGATTGGCGCCGTGGTGAATGGCGTTCATCGTGGGCCCAACCCGTCCGATCTAACGCCCTTGAATCCTGCCGACCCTGGAACGGGTCTCGTGTCGATTGACACCACGCCGGGTGTGTCACTCGGACCAGTGACCGTGCAAACAAGCTTGTTCACCGCCGCGGCGGGAGACAACCTGCTGGTCGCCTTCGGAACGGACCTAACGGGGCCCGACTTTACCGAGAACAATACGCTATGGAATAGCTCGTTCGTCGAGATTGACGACATCACGCTGATTGCAATTCCAGAACCGGCAGCCGTCTTGCTCGTCGGCCTGGCGGCTTGCGTTGCAGGTGTGGTGCGTCGCCGAAAGTAGCGTGGAAGCAGTGGGGTGAAAGAAGTGGTACGCCGACCGGCGGAGCCGATCGGTTTCAGGCGAAGACTCTGGGGGCACGGAACCCAAAGGTTCCGACTAGAGCCGGGTGTCGATAAAGCGTCTTGGCACGAAGCCAAGACGCTTTTTTCGTGCGCTCGTAGACGGCCGCTGCTAAGCAATACGCTGCGATGAGCTTCACGCCCGCCGCGCGAGCAGCGTGCATCCAGCGATTGCGATCAACCAGCCTGCGAGCGCCGGCTCGGGCGCTCCGGAGGTTTGCAAGAAGCCAGTAGGCGCCGGCATGGCGTCTCGCCAGACGCCATAGTCTGCAGCATTCACCACGCCGTCCCCATTGCCGTCGGCCCCGCTGCCGGGGGTAAGCTGCTCGCCAAATTGAGAGCGCCAAAGGGCATAGTCCGCCACGTCGACAACGCCATTGCGGTCGTAGTCGCCCGCTTCGAACGGCACCAGCAGACTCCCGTTCGGATTGTGGGCTACGGTGTCGAGCAGAATCACCGCGTCGCCCGAGCCGAAGAATTGAATGGAATCAAGCGTCACCGTCGGCCCGGTGATCGTGCCATCACCATCGACCCAGCCTTCCCACTGGCTATCGTCGCCGAGGTCCCACTCGTACAGTCGCCACTCGCCATCGGCAATGACGGCCTTTTCGAGGCCGCGGTCGGCAGTCACCGGATCGTCAATCGCTAGTTGAACCGTAATGCCCGGGGTGGTGGTCTTCAGCCAGAAGCCCACCGAACCCTCGGCCGCGAGGGGCGTGTTGCCACTCGGGTTCGCGGCGCCGCTAAATCCGCCCAGACCAGAGACATGCCGCAACAGCCAGCCCGAGTTGCTGCCATCGATCGTGATTAGCTGAGCTTCGTCGCCCAGATGGGCGTCTTGATCGGTACGCACAGCCGTGGCGTCGTTGATTCCAAAGT
>JBCDCL010000320.1:0-4480 GCA_039182175.1 Planctomycetota bacterium | reverse complement strand
TGGCGTCGCATGGCCGTACCTTCGGCGCACGTTGTCCTAGAGAATCGGCTGGTAAGATAGGCCGCCTTTAACGGAAATGCGGCTGCTAGCGGCGCCGGCGTGCTACTGCTTGCTAGCTTCTAGCGAACGCTGCGTCGCCAACAGGCGCCGCAAGATCGCCTCGGCCCGGCGGTCCGTGGGGTCGAGCGCGTTGAGCCGTTTGAGCGTCGCCGCGGCGGCCTTAAGATGCTTTTGCTCGCCAGTGTTTGCGTAACGTTGCTCTTGCACCAAGGCGAGCGCCATCACGTAGTCGTAGTTCTCGCCGGCAAGGTCCGCGGCTTTGCTCAAAGCCTGCTCAGCGGCAGCAAGCTCGCCCACTTGGTACCGCAACAAGCCAAGGCGGTAACGGATGTTGGCGTCGTCGGGCAAGAAGTCGGCGTCGCGCTCCAGTAGTTCAATCTCTTCTTGGCGAAGCTCGGTGACTTCCGCCGACGCCGAGCCGGTCGACTCTAGTAGCGACGCCAACTGCCCTCGCGGCCCACTACGATAGGGCTCCAGGCGGACGGCGATGCGTAGTTCGTCGATTGCCGTATCACGATCGCCAAGTTCGAGGGCCAGGTTGGCCAGATTTTGGTGCGTGCCCGCGTGCTCGTTTTGCATGGCTTGCTGTTCTCGCCACGCGTCGAGGACTTCGATTTGATCGTCAAGTTGCTCGGGCGTCAGCACGCCAGGTGGCACGCCCACCAGCCGCCGGGCCGCGGCGATGCGGACCGCCATGGCAGGATCGTCGAGCCGGTCGGCAAGCTTCTTGGCCGCAGGTACCGACGTGGGGAAGGTCCCCCGCACGGCCGCCAAGCGAACGAGGGGATCGGTCGAGTTCAACGCCTTGGCGATCGTCTCGGTTGCGCCGTTGCCCGGGTATTGCTGCAAGAGTTCAATCGCCGTCGCCTGCACGATGGCCGGCGCCGTTTCCTTTCGGGCGGCTTTGGCGAGAAGTGATTCGCCCTCGGCTTCCGCCGATCGGCCAGCCGCGATGGCCGGCGCCCAATGCCACGCGTCGCTAGGATCGCCGTTGTCGCGTTGGTCGCCATACCACTCGACGACTTTGGCGGCAGCCCACTCGGCCGTTTCTTCCTCGCCGGTGTGGCAGCCGTTGCAGGCGTTTGGCGAACCGGTCGACACCGTCAGGTCGGGCCGCGGGACGCGGAAGCTGTGGTCGCGACGCGGGTCGACCACCATGTAGGTACTAGCTGGCATGTGGCAGTCGACACACTGGGCGCCCGGCGTCCCCGCTTGGTGATGGTGATGGGCGGCGACGTCGTACTTCGCGGGCTCATGGCACTTCGCACACATTGCGTTGCCGGGGTGCTCTAGCTCGAGCGAGTGCGGGTTGTGACAGTCCGTGCAGCGAACGCCCTTAGCGTGCATCTTGCTTTGGACGAAGGAACCGTAAACGTAAACCTCGTCCAAGATTTGCCCATCGGCGTGGTACAAACCTTCACGCAGTAGAGCCGGCTCGTAGACATCCAGCAGCGGCGTCCCCGGGCGGAAGTCGCCATGCACGGCGTTACGGCGACTATGGCATTTCGCGCAGGTTTCGATTTGGGTCGTCGCGTCGGGGCTCTTAAGCTTTGCCAACCCGTAGCCATGCTGGCGATCCCAGAAGAGCGAATTTGCCGTGGCTAGCTCGACGTGCAAACTTGCCGGTCCGTGGCATTCTTCGCAACTGACGTCGATCTCCGAATAAGTCGTCTCGTAGGTGTTGGTCGCCAGGTCGTAGTTCTTCTGCAAGTTGGTCGAGTGGCAGATCGCGCAGGTGGTGTTCCAGTTCTGCGTTATGCCGGTCCAGTGCAGCGGATCGCCTGGTTCGATCCGTTCTTCGACGACGTCCGGCGGATAGACATAAAACCACTCGCCGCGATGGGTGTCCCAAGAGACGCGGAGCACCTGCACCCGGCCATCTTCAAACTCGATCATGTACTGCTGCAGCGGATCGACGCCGAACGTGTACTTCACCTCGAAGTCGGCATACTCGCCATCGGGCCCTTCGGTGTTGACCATGAACCGCTCGCCATCGCGGAAAAATCGTGTCGTGACGCCGAGCCGCTCGTAGGTCACGTCGTTGAAGTCGCCTAGCACGCTCTCGTCGGTCGCCACGTCCATCGCCAGATCGTGATGCGAGCCGGTCCAGTCGGCATGCTCTTGCTGGTGGCAATCGACGCACGACTGCCGGCCGACGTAAGTCGCATTCGTCAGTGCATCAGTCGGCGCCGTGCGATGCCAGTCGGCATAGATACCGCCTGCGATGCCGAGCAAGCCGATCGCACCCAGTAGCCAGGGCCATCGCAATCGGCGGCGAGTCGCAGCGGGCATACTTGTCGAAAAGCGAAAGCGATCGGGTGCGAGACGGGTGCAAGAGACGAGCAACGCAGCGGCACTACAGCCATCCTACGCAGAGCAGCAAATCGCGGCGAGGGACGGATTGCCCCACGTATCCGGCTAGCGGCGGACCGCCGAGCCTGATGTCGTTTGCGACGGTTTTGCTCGCCCGCACCAGCGGCGAGTTGCGGGTCTTGCGCCCGGGTCACGCAGATCCGTTGCGGCCATCAACCGTCGGTCGGCCGATGCTGTGGTAGCAATAGCCGCGGCGTTGCATGCGAACCGGGTCGTACAGGTTGCGACCATCAAAGACCACCGGCTGCTTCATCAACTGGTACATCTCGGCGAAGTCGGGCTGATGGTACGCCTTCCAGTCGGTGCAAATACAAAGGGCGTCGGACCCTTCCACAGCGTTGAGAGGGTGCTTGCAGAATTCGACGCCCTTGGTCTCCGCGGCGACGTTCGCCATCGCTTCGGGGTCGTGAGCGACGACCGTCGCGCCGGCATGCTGCAACTGCTTGATGAGCACCAGCGCAGGCGCCTCGCGAATGTCGTCGGTCTCGGGCTTGAAGGCCAAGCCCCACACGCCAATTCGCTTGCCGGCCAGGTCGTCACCGAACTGAGACTTCACCTTGTCGAACAGAACGGTCTTCTGCCGTTCGTTGACGTTGTCGACCGCGCGAAGCATCTCGGGCATCAAGCCTTTGTCTTCAGTCATCGCGGTCAGGGCCCGCACGTCTTTGGGAAAGCAACTGCCGCCATAGCCGACGCCGGGGAACAAGAAGGCAAAGCCAATCCGACTGTCGTGCCCAATGCCGCGGCGGACGTCGTTAATGTCGCCCCCCATTTGCTCGCACAGGTTGGCCATCTCGTTGATGAAGCTGATCTTGGTCGCCAGCAAAGCGTTGGCGACATACTTGGTCATCTCTGCACTTTCGGGCGACATCGAAAGAAACGGCTTCTCGGTCCGCAGGAAGGGCGCGTACAGTTGAGCCAGCTTGTCGCTCACTTCGGGGCGACGCACGCCAACCACCACGCGGTCGGGCTTCATGAAGTCGTCAATCGCGGCGCCCTCTTTCAAGAACTCCGGATTGCTCGCCACGTCGCACTCGCGGCCGGTCAGTTCCTTGAGCATGCCAAAGATCTTGGCGTTGGTGCCGACGGGCACCGTGCTCTTGGTCACGACGATGGCGTCTTCGCGAAGGTGCGGGGCGATCGCCTTCGTGACTGCCCACATGGCGGACAAGTCGGCGGCGCCATCGCTCCCCTGGGGCGTGCCAACGGCCAGGTAGATCATCTCCGCTGGCGCCACGGCCGCGGCGGTGTCAGTAGTGAAATGAAGCCGGCCCGCCTCGAAGTTCCGCAGCACCAGTTCCTTCAGCCCCGGCTCGTAAATCGGAATGACGCCATTTTTCAGGCCTTCGATCTTGGCTTCGTCGATGTCGATGCAGGTGACATCGTTGCCACTGTTCGCAAAGCAAGTGCCAGTAACCAAACCAACGTAACCGGTGCCGATAACCGCGATCTTCATAGCCGCTGCCAGAGTGGGTGGGGGGCGAATTGGGGGGCCGTAGCCAGGGGGCGGACCAGGGCGGCCCGTGGGGAAACCCCCATGATAGTTAACCCCGCCTAGCCGTCGAGCGGCCGAAGGCGTTTTGCCATGCTTTCAAGCCGCTTTCACCAGCGAAATTGCTGTAATCGACCCGACCGATTGTTGCTTTAGCCCGCTCACCGATGCTGGCATAGCCACGGAGGCCTGTGCCGAACGAGCGTTGCACAGCACGGCTTTCTACGAGGATCCTTTCGGCCGAGGACGACGGTGCAAGCCTCCCAGGCCGCACCAGGCATCTGTACAAGCTGATTCAACTAGGGCCTAGTGCGACGAAAGCCGCTTTGCCAGACAAACCAGCCACGTCGACGAACGCCTTGGCGAGCTGAAGTCCGCCGAATACGATGATGCCACTACACTCGGACCGCAGCTGACGGCTGTGGTCCAAATCGGTCGGGTGGCAGAGTGGTCGAATGCACCGGTCTTGAAAACCGGCGTGCGTGAGAGCGTACCGTGGGTTCGAATCCCACCCCGACCGCTTAGCAGGCAACGGAGGCTTCACAAGTATTTTCC
>JBCDCL010000319.1:0-4483 GCA_039182175.1 Planctomycetota bacterium | reverse complement strand
TCTCCGCGGTCGAAGCCAGCAGCTTCATGATCGATAGCGAAGTGACGCTTTTGCCCGAGCCACTCTCGCCGACGATGCCGAGTGTCCGCCCCGCCTCGACCCGAAACGACACATCCTCGACCGCCCGCACAACGCCTTCCTCGGTATGGAAGTGAGTGCGAAGGTTCTGAATATCAATAACGGCTTCTGGCATGGATGCGTTCTGTAGGGAGATACGGGAGATGAAGCTGGGGATGGGGGGATGTCAACTAATACGATAAAGACTTCACGCTAGTTTGAACGCACTCGGATAAGACTAATAGCAAATCCCACCGTCGTGCCGTCTTCCTCAAAATGCATGTTCCGCACGTTTTAGCACACACGCGTACGGCTACTAACGACCATCGCCCTATCCCCAGCTTCATCCCCCTATCTCCTTATGAAACCTTTGCCTGACTAGTGGCCCGATTGTTTGAGGCGGGGGTCGGTGGCTTCTTGTAGGGCTTCGCCGATGAGGTTGTACGCCAGGACGGTGAGGAAGATGGCGACGCCCGGGTAGAGGATCAACCACCACATTTCTTGGATCGCTTTGCGGCCCGACTGGAGTAGTGTGCCCCAACTCGGATTGGGCGGCGAAGCTCCAAAGCCCAGGTAGCTGAGGCCTGCCTCGATCAAAATCGCGGCGGCGATGCCAAAGGTGATTGGCACCAACACGGGCGCCAACGCATTTCGCAGAACATGCCGCGTCATGATCCGCACTCGCCCGGCGCCAATCGCTCGTGCGGCGGTGACGAACTCCATCTGCTTGATCTTCAAAAACTCTGCCCGAGCAAGCCTGGCGATGCCGGTCCAACTAGTGACGCCAATCACGGCCATCAGATGCCAGTTGCTGACTTTGTCGAGGAGTGCGACCAGCGCGAGAATCAACACCAGCGAGGGGATGCACATCACCAGTTCGATCAGCCGGCTGAGTAGGATGTCGACCCAGCCGCCGAAGTAACCGGCCAAGCCGCCGATGGTGATGCCAATCGCCGCGGCGATGCCCATCGACACCAAGCCGACGCTGAGCGCCGTTTGCGTGCCGTGCACCATCTGGGCAAAGACGTCAAAGCCTTGCTGGTTGGTGCCAAACCAATTCTGCCGGCTGGGCTTACCCGACACGCCCGAAGGATTCTCCTTGCGATCTTCCCATCCCTTGGCGTATCGCCAGGTCCGCTTGCCATCTTCGCCTCGCTCGCGTGTGGCAAAGTCTTTTGTCTGCACCCGGCGGTACGGATCTTGATAAACGAGCGGCCAAATGGCCCAACTCTCGGGATCGTTCTCTTGCAGTTGGATCGGATAGCGATTCAGGACGCGATCTTTGCGAAAGATGGGGTTCTCCCACCCGCGACTGTAGTAGCCCAGAAAAGGGAAGTAGACGTTGCCTTTGTACTGGCAAACGATTGGTTTGGTGCCCACGATTACCGGCGCCAACAAAGCGATGAACCCGAGCGCGACCACGTAGCCAAGCGCCACCATCGCAAGCTTCCGCTTACGAAACTGACGCCAGACTTCTCGCCAAAAGCCGGTCGAGTTGGAGGAATCGTCGCTGGGCATTTTGTTTGTTGCACTCTCCGCCGGCTGACGCCGCCGGCGCGCTGGTCATCGACAACTAGCTATAGGTCACGCGTGGGTCGACGACGGCGTACAACAAGTCGGCCAGCAGTTGGCCGCCGAGCGTCAGCACGCTGAACATCAGGGTGAGCCCCATAATAGTGTCGTAGTCTCGCAGGCCGATGGCTTCGAAATAGAGCCGGCCCATGCCGGGCCAGACGAATATTTGCTCTAGGATCACCGCCCCCGACAGTAGCGACGGTAGCGTCAAACCGAGCAGCGTCACCAGTGGGATTAGCGTATTGCGAAACGCATGGCGCCACAGCACGGCGATCGGCCCGACGCCTTTCGACCGGGCGGTACGAATGTAGTCTTGGCGGATAACTTCCTGCATATTCGCCCGAATAAACCGGGCATAGTACGCCAGCGAGCCGTAGGTGAAGCAGGCAATCGGCATCGCTGCATGGAGCAGAATGTCCCACGCTTTGCCGGCAGTTGTGAACGTATCGTACTCGTCCGAAGTCATGCCGTAGAGCGGCAGCCAATCGAGCTTCACATAGAACAGCAGTTGCAAATAGAGCGCAGCAACGAACGCCGGCAGCGAATAGAGCGCGTAGAGCAACGTGCTGACCGTTCGCTCCGCCGTTGTGCCACTCTTGGCGGTCGACCACAGGCCGAGCGGTATCGAGAGCAAATATGTCAGCATCAACGACGACACCGACAGCAGCAGCGTCGCCGGCGCCCGCTCGGCGATCAGTTCAATCACCGGCTTGTTGTTTTTGGGGATGCTCTTACCGAGGTCCAACTGCACGGCATTGCCAAACCACCGCCAGTAGCCGACGTACCAAGGCTTGTCGATGCCGTAGAGTCTTTCAAGCCGGGCGATTTCTTCGTCGCTGATTTGCTTACTCGGATCCATCATCGCCGGGTCAGTCGTCAGCGGCGTGCCCGGCATGTTGCGGATCAACCCGTACACCACGAACGACACCAACCAGAGCGTCAGCAGGGCGATGCCAAGTCGGCGAATCAGATAGTTAATCATTCAACAAACGCGACGCTTAGCTGTTGGCCGTGAGTCCGTGGCGAGAGAGTTCCATTTGAGAGAAAGCGAGCTGCCGGCGAAGAGCCATTCTTCACGAGCGTTACTGGCGGCAGCTACGGCGAAGCAGCGGGAACGTATATGCTGGAGAAGCCTGGACTGTAGTTATACGGACCACGGGGGCTGAAATTGTAACCGCGCAGCTTCTTGTTAAAGCCGTAGAACGCGTTGCGGTAGAACAGCCAAGTGTAGGGCTGGTCTTCCCACAGTTGCGTGTGAATCTTGCCGTAGATTTTGGCTCGCTTGTCGCGATCAAACTCTCGCTTGCCCTGTTCAAACAGTTCATCAACTTCCGCGTTGGCATAGCTGCCGTAGTTGCGCGGCTCGCCGGAGCCGAAGATGTTGACGTTGCTCGAAGGATCGGTGCCCGTCCCCCAGCCGGCGAGCACCGCGTCGAACTCCTTGTCACGCGACTTTTGCACCAGCACCGTGAACTCGGTTGACTTCACGTTGCACACAATGCCCAGCAGGTCGAGGCACTCTTTCAGCAAGGTCGCCGTTTTGATGCTCGTGTCGGTTGGTGGCGTTAGCAGCGTGAATTCAAAGGCCCGCCGGCGGCCATTGATTTCTTTATCGAGAATGCCGTCGCCATCAGTGTCCTCCCAGCCGGCCTCGGCCAGCAATTGCTGAGCCTTTTCCAAATCTTGCACGACGGGCGCTGCGGCATCTTCTGGAAACATCCACGAGTCGGGGTGAAAATTGCCGCGCGATTGCTCATAAAGCCCGTAACAGATGGTTTCGATGAGCTCTTCGTAGTCCATTGCGTAGGTCATCGCCCAGCGGACTTTCTTGTCGGCGAAGTAGGGCGACTTCAGATTCCAGGTGAAATGAAACTCCACCCACTCCGTGTCGCTAACTTTCGTGTTGCGTTTGTAAAAGTCATTGCCGCCGGTTTGCGTTACCCACTGCTCGGCACGCAGGAGCATCTCTTCGATATCGCCCGACTTGAGAGCCAATAGGGCCGTATTGAAGTCTTCGATCGCCTTGACGCGGATCTCTTTGAAGTACGGCTTCGGTCGAACTTGCTTGCCCTCGTGCATGTAATAGTCTTCACGCCGGGTCATCACAAACTCTTGGCCCCGGACACGCTTGGTAAGTTCGTAGGGTCCGGCGACAACCGGTTTGTCTTCTAGCTTGCTGTGCTCTTTGCTACGAGCAAGCGTTGGGTCCGCAGGAACCGTCTTTTCGTATACATGCTTGGGCAGTGGGATGAACGAGATGTTCTCCGTGTTGGTCGGCAGGGCCTCTTTGTGGAAGTAAACCAGCGTGTGATCGTCGTATGCTTTGACGGCAGCCAGCTCGTCGGTTCCTTGCCGCACGGCGGGCACGATGACCGGCTCGGTCATGATTGCTTTGAAGGTAAACTCAAAATCGTGCGCGGTGACCGGCGTGCCATCGGACCAGGTGAGGTCGTCTCGCAAGACGAACTTATCCATCAGCCGGTCTTCGCTCGTCTGCCAGCTCTCGATGACGTCGGAAACGCCGAACCAGTCGAAGTTCTTATCGAATGTAATCAAGCCGATGGCGGCTAGGCCTTGATAGTCGAACTCGGTCACGCTGCTGATGAGCAGCGGGTTGGTGCTCTTTAGGTCGCCGCCAACGTGCCGGACAATGGAAGCGGAGTAATCGACGACGCCGCCATCCTTCGGCGCCAAGCGTCCAAGCGCTTCGCGAATCTTTTCGTTGTTGGCCGGCGAGTCGTTCTTGAGCTTCAGTGCTTCTTCGACGGACAGTTCGGGCGATGGCTCGTCGGCGCGAAGTTCGCGCATCACTTCGATGCCGTCCCGCACCGGCCGGTCGATCCAGTTAGCC
>JBCDCL010000318.1:0-4488 GCA_039182175.1 Planctomycetota bacterium | reverse complement strand
GCCTCCTGGAGCGGGCTGCCCTCCGCTTCGCGAACCCGCTCTTGTCGCCAACTGGTGGGGTAGACGCACAGGCGGAATCGCCGCCGAAACTCGGGCCAACGCATCGGCGCGCCGCGTACTTCTAGAGTCCAACGCACCTCGTTGTGAGGCGACACAAACGAATGCATCGCATTCGGCGGCACCGTGAAAGTAAACGCTTGCTCAAACGGACGCTCGTTCTCCACGCGATATCGCCGCTCGCGATGCAGTAGTTCGCGATAGACTTCTTGCACCGAGGTACGCGTGTCGGTCCCTTCGCAGTAGGTCGCAATCTCCTCGCAGACGAGCGAAACCGTCAGCCAGCGGGCACGAAACTGCCCTGCCTGCAGGACGATACCGCCACCCGTCTGGCCTGGAATGAGCGGGTGCGTTGCGATTTCGACTTGGGTGACGCCGACGCTCGACACCCCCCACGCGTCACGCAGTAGCGAGTAGGCCAGCCATCCTCCGGCGCAGGCGAGCGGAATCACGACGAAGGTAATCGCCCAGTTTGGTCGGCCCGCTACGAGATCCGTGACAACGCCCACCAAGAAGAAGCCGACCAGCAAGTTCCACGTAACGCACATCACTGCCATGCCGGTCAGACGCCAACTATTGAAGCCTTCGATCGGCAGGCGATAACGAAGTTTCACGCCGGGACTATCGTCGACGCCATCGGTCGCAGGCAACGCCGTCGCCACGGCCACCGAAACTCGGCCACCAGAAAAGGGGTCGAACTGATTGGCTTGCTGGGCGACCGTGTGCCGCCGTTCAATCGAGACGCCAGCCCGCAGCACCGTCCGTATCAAGCCGACCAGGCCGATTGCGATCAGCGAAAACGGAATCAGGAGCATTAACCACGGCCACAAGCGAAAACGTTCGCCCAGTAGCACGCGATCGGGATTCTTGGGATCGACGTAGCAATCGACTCGCTGACCGATTTCAAATCGCGTTAGCGCCTGCTGGGCTTCGCTTTCCGTTGGCGCCGCGTCCATTGACGTGGCTTGTGCGAGGCGGTCTTCTTCACCCTTGGCAGTGATGCGTACGGACCAGACGGGCACGCAGAGATCGTTCTGCCGCTCTACTTGCGTGCTCTCGATAACCGCTTCCACGCGATCGAACGAGGCAAGCTGCTCACGCTGGCGCCATTCGGGGGCGAGAACGTTGACCGCATGCCATGCGATAGCGACGACCCCGACCGCTACGAAGACGCAGTGGTAGAGCAGTTCGCCCGAGTGCCCCCACTGCGGCGAGCCCGTACGCCGCTGGCCTCGCTTCTTCAGCCAAAGGAGCGGGTATCGAGAACGCATAGGCACATACGGTTAGACGAACGCGAAGCAGCGGGTGCATGACGCACAACGAGCATCCCAGACGCCGCTGGGCAGCCAAATCGATCCGGCAACCGCCTCCGCATCGTCGGCGGCTATTTGGCCGAGCGGTGCTGGGGGGCGTCGTTGTGTGGGGCAACGGCGTGCGGAGCGTCGTGTTGCGGAGAGTCTAAGTGCGGACGGTAGAAGCCGATGCCTTCGAGGGCTTTGTAGACTTCTTCGAGGGTCTTTTCCCCAAAGTTCGAAATGCTTAGCAAATCATCCCGCGTGCAGTGCAGCAGGTCGTTGACGGTGAAGACGCCTTTTTCTTCCAAGCAGTTGGTCGTTCGAACCGCCAGCCCGATCTCGGCAGTGCTCATCTCTAAGCGGTTTTGCAGATTGTCACTCTGGGCCTGGGCTTGATTCAAAGGAACACGCGTCATCGAAAGTCCCTCCCTGGGGTTGGCGATTACTGGGGCCTTGGCATATCGCGTGAGTCATTCGGACTAACGCCAGCGCTTATTTGCCATAGCCATCAGCGAACGGCGGGCCATCAGTCGCCCGCACAACGCCCGCCAGTATAGCGAATTTTCTAGGACCAGATCACGCAGTCGACAAATTTTACACGATACCGCTAGCTTGCCCGTTGGCAGCGGCTGCGAGGCGATGCTGCCTGGGAAGCCGTCTGACTTGGGGGGCGATCCTTATTGGGGTGAACTCTATAATTTCGCGTAGGTCCGTCGAGTCAGACGACTGTCAGGCGACTCAAGCACGGCGGCTGCCTTGGAGGAATGTCTTGGAGAAACTGCTAGAAAATCTCAATCCGGCTCAGCGGGCTGCGGTCGAGCACGTTGACGGCCCACTGTTGATCCTAGCAGGCCCGGGCAGCGGCAAGACGCGGGTCGTTACGCATCGAATCGCACACCTGATTGCCGGCGGCGTACCGGCATCGCAGATTCTAGCCCTCACATTCACCAACAAAGCGGCCGAAGAAATGCGGCGACGGGTTGCCCAGCTTGCCCCTGGGCAGCGTGTCTGGGTCAGCACTTTCCATCGCTTCGGAGCCCGCATCCTTCGCGAGCATGCCGATCAGATTGGCCTCGGTCCGAACTTCACGATCTACGACACCTCGAATGCACGAGCAACGCTCAAGCGGGTTCTCGAAGCAGAGAAGATTCAAACGCTCAGCTACACCGCGGACCGAATTGCCGCGGCGGTCAGCGCTGCTAAAAACAAACTCATCGGCGCCGACGAGTTCGAGTCGCGTTCGGGTAGTCCGCTCAGCCGCGTCGTCGCCCAGGCTTACCCGGCTTATCAAAAGCGACTGCTCGATTCCTCTGCGGTCGACTTTGACGACTTACTACTGCACGTCGCCCAGCTGCTGCATCGCAACCAAGAAGTGCGGGCGACGCTCGACGCAAGATTCCGTTACGTGCTCGTCGACGAATACCAAGACACCAATCGAGCTCAGTACGTGATCCTACGGGCGTTGTCGCACGACTATCCGAATTTGGCGGCGACGGGCGATCCCGATCAATCGATCTACGGCTGGCGAGGCGCCGACCTGAACAACATTCTCGAATTCGAAGCTGATTACCCGAACGTCAAAGTTGTTCGTCTGGAGCAAAACTATCGCAGTACGAAGAAGATTCTGCGTGTCGCGGATGCATTGATCGCCCACAATAAACGGCGGAAGAAGAAGTCGCTCTTTACCGACAATGCGGAGGGAAATCCCGTTCGGCTGGTGACCTACGCGAATCAAGACGAAGAAGCATCGGCGATTGCCCAGCAGATTCGTGATGCCATCGATGCCGGTCAGCGGGCCAGCGACTTTGCCGTCTTTTATCGCGTCAATGCCCTCTCGCGAGCGATCGAGAAAGCGTTGCGTGCCCAGCAGGTGCCGCTGCAGATCGTCCGTGGGCAGGAGTTTTATCAACGCAAAGAGATCCGCGATGTCTTGGCGTATTGCCAGTTGCTCAACAATCCTCGCGACGACATCGCTCTGTCGCGAACGATCAACTCGCCACCTCGTGGCATTGGCAAAAAGACGCTCGATCGACTCGACGAGCACGCTTACCGCTACGGAATTTCGCTGCTAGACGCAGCACGAGAAGTCGGCCTTATCGAAGGACTGGCCAAGCGATCGGCAACGGCTGTATCGAAGTTTGTTGCCATCGTCGACCGCATCATGCCGCACGCCGCGGGGCCGGTCGAAGAAGTGATCGGGGCCGTGCTGACGGAGTCGGGCTATCGCGATCAACTAGCGGAAAGTGACGACGAAGAGGACGCCAATCGGCTAGAGAACATCGAAGAACTGCTGACCGACGCCCGACAGTTTGACGAACAGTACGAAGAGTCGGCGCCCGACGGCAGCGGTGGTCCGCTCGAGGATTACCTGGAACGGACTTGGTTGGTCAACGAAACCGACGACTGGGATGACGATGGCGACAAAGTGACGCTCATGACGTTGCACGCCGCCAAAGGGTTGGAATTCCCCAACGTGTTTCTCGTGGCGCTGGAGGACGGGATTCTACCGCACGAGCGTAGCCTAAGTGACGAATCGCAGCTTGAGGAAGAACGCCGGCTGGCGTTTGTTGGCATCACGCGAGCTGAGCAGCAGCTGCAGCTGAGTCATGTGCTGCGGCGTGACTTTCGCGGCCAGCGTCGGCTTGCGATCCCGAGTAGTTTTTTGATGGAGCTGCCGCGGGAAGAGATCGAAGCCGAGAGAGTGGCGTCGCCCGAACTCGAGCTGCTCCACTTGGAGGAGGAACAATTCGAGGACCAAACGTGGCCTGATTCGGACGATCTTGCCGACGAAGCTACGGAGCCTTCGCCGACCGCCTCTAATCAGCCGTGGAAAGTTGAGGCGGCGAGCATGACCACCGCGGCAGCCTTGCTTGACGACAGTGCGCCCAACTACCGGGCGAGTGAGTCAGCGCAGGCGCCGCGTATCGATCCAGACGACTTCGCCCTTGGCATGGCGGTGAATCATCCCGAGTATGGCCTCGGCAAAATCATCGCCCTCAGTGGCGCCGGGAAAGTACGCAAGGCGACCGTTCGGTTTGTCACTGCCGGCGAGCACCGCTTCGTGTTGGCATACAGCCCCCTCAAACCGGCGAGCCGCGGCGGCTGAGCGCGTGGCGATCCCTTGCCGCCGGCGGGC
>JBCDCL010000317.1:0-4495 GCA_039182175.1 Planctomycetota bacterium | reverse complement strand
GGCCATCAAGGGCGTTACCGAAGACATCGACCGCTTGGCGTTTAACACGGCGATCTCCAAGCAGATGGAGTTCGTCAACTTCTTCACCAAAGAAGAGACCCGGCCACGAGCCTGCATCGAGCCGTTTGTGCTATTGCTGTCGCCCTTCGCGCCGCACTTGGCCGAAGAGCTGTGGCAAGCGCTCGGTCATGCCGAGACGCTCGCCTACGAGCCGTGGCCCGAGTTTGACGAGCAGCACCTCAAGCAAGCCGCCATCGAGCTACCCGTGCAGGTCGGCGGCAAGGTGCGTTCCAAAATCATGGTCCCCACCGACGCCGACAACGCCGCGGTTTTGGCGATCGCCAAGGCGGACGACAAGATCGCCGAATTGATCGAAGGTAAAACGATCGTCAAAGAAATCGTCGTCCCCGGCCGGCTGGTCAACCTGGTGGTAACGGGCTGAAAGTGAACCGCCGTGTGGGAGCCGTCTCCGACGGCGAAAGCCATTTAAGGGCAAACCGGTAGCCGATCCAGCCCCATGCCTAGCAACCAGAACAGCCATCGACTACGCATCGGCAGGCAGTCTCTTGAAAACTGCGTCTACAGCATTACGAAAGTTGTCGACCGGAGGCGTCCGCTGCTAGTTTCTGATGCCGCATTTCAAGTTCTGGCGGATAGCTGGCAGTTTTTGCGCGAAGCTGGCCGGATCAAGCTGTTTGCGTTCTGCGTCATGCCGGACCATTTTCACGTGATGATTGGCTTGATGCCTGGACCGGAGCTTTCAAAAGTCGTGCAGGATAACTGCAAGTTTACCGCTCGTGAGCTAAACCGCCTGCACGGCCTGTACGGTTCGTTCTGGCAGCATGGTTTCCACGACCGCCGGTGCCGAAGTCATCAGGAGGTGGTCGACCTCGCGACGTATATCGAACACAATCCTGTGAGAGCAGGCCTCGTTGAGTCGGCAACGGATTGGTGTCATTCGTCAGCATTTCCAGGCCATCGAAAGACGCTTGACGCCGATTGGCTTGTCTCGGATTGAAAACAACTTCTCATGCATTCGCCGTCGGAGACGGCTCCTACTGGTACGAGTTCATTATGAAAAACGTTGTTGCTGTTGTGCTCGGGGGTGGTCGGGGGACGCGTTTGCAGCCGCTGACGACCTATCGCAGCAAGCCGGCGGTGCCGCTGGCGGGCAAGTATCGGTTGATCGACATCCCGATCAGCAACTGCCTCAACTCGGGCGTGAATCACATCTTTGTGCTCACGCAGTTCATGACCACCAGCTTGCACCAGCACATCCGTGGCACCTATCGGTTTGACGCCTTCCACGGCGGCTTTGTCGAAATTCTGGCTGCCCAGCAAACCATCGGTCCCGAGGACGATTGGTACCAAGGTACGGCAGACGCGGTGCGGAAGAATCTGCGGTACCTACTGCAGCGAGGCACCGAGTACGTGCTCATCCTCTCTGGCGACCAGCTTTACAGGATGGACTTCGACAAGATGGTGGCCGAGCACCAAGCGGCGGGCGCCGATGTCTCGATTGCCGCCAAGCCGGTCGATCGGTCCGAAGCCCACGCCCTGGGCATCATGAAGTGCGACGACTCGGGCCGAGTGACTGGCTTTGTCGAAAAGCCGCAGTCAGACGAATTGGTCAACAGCGTGGCGACGTCGCCCGAATGGATCGATGCCCACGGCGTCGAAAGCCACGGCCGGGACTGCCTAGCGAGCATGGGCATCTACTTGTTCAATCGCCAAACGTTGGTCGACGCCTTGGACGAAAGCGATTCGTCCGACTTTGGCAAAGAGATCTTCCCGCGGGCGATTAACGAACGGCACGTGCATCTCCATCTGTTCGATGGCTACTGGGAAGACATCGGGACGATTCGCAACTTTTATGAATGCAACCTGCAGATGGCTCGGTCGGACACGCCCTTCGAGTTGTCTTCGGCAGCGGCGCCGATTTTTACCCGTCCTCGATTTTTGCCGCCCACACGGATCGATGGCGCCCAGATTTCCAACAGCTTGATTGCCGATGGCTGCGTGATCGAGCCGGGCGCCGTGATTGAGAACAGTGTCATCGGGTTGCGGACGAAGATCGCGAGCGGGGCGGTGATCAAGAACTCGATCTTGATGGGCGCCGACTACGACGAGACTCCAGCCGACATCGCCGCTCTACCTGCTGGCACGCCGCCGATGGGATTTGGGCGTGGCACCGAAGTCGACGGCGCCATCATCGACAAAAACTGCCGGGCGGGCGAGGGCGTCCGGATCGCCAACGACGCGGGGCACGACCATCACGGCGAAGGCCGCAATTGCGTCATCCGCGACGGCATCGTCGTGGTGCCCAAGAACACGACGCTTGAAGACGGCTGGCGGCTGTAGACGAGCTGTAGGTGGCATCGGCACGCAAGGCTAGCTGCCAGCGGGCCCCATAACTGGCACAATCTGTGCATCCCGACGTTCGCTCGCGCGAACGTGGACGACCTGGGCAGCGTATGCCATATTGGCAATCTGCACGACGCTGTGACTAAGTCATCACGACGTCACCGTCGTGCCACGCTCGTCAGCCTTTCACTCAACCGCGTCAACTCACACGCCAACTCCGCGACGGACCATTCTCCCGATGACCTGCCCTGCCCAGTCTGCTCTGAATAATCGCCTCGCCCTAGCTGTCGCCACGGTGCTGTTCGTCTGCGGCATCACTTGCACGTCGTCCTTCGCCCAGGGCGACGCTGGTGATAGCGTGACCATCAAGCCCTACACCGGCGAGCCGGTTTTTCTCGACATGGGCGAAGCGCCGCCCGAGCCGCGGATCGTCAGTCAGCGTGAAAAGACGACCGAGAAGTATCCCGACGGCACGCCTCGGTTTGAGCGCGAAGTCGCCAAGTATTCGGACAATAGCTTCGTCAACAACGGCTTCTATCGCGAGTACTACCAGTCGGGCGAATTGTTCGTCGACGGCGCCTTTGAACTCGGCGTGCGGACGGGCGATTGGACTTATTACCACGAGAATGGCGAGGTGGCGAAGAAGCTATCGTTCGTCGATGGCGAACCGGACGGTTCGGTCGAGGTACGCCGGGCAGATGGCACGCTTGAAGCCAAACGTGAATATGCTGCGGGTAAGCGGGTCGGAACTTGGATGATCTACGGCGAGACGGGCGAGCAACTGATCCGCGAAGAAAACTATGTCGATGGTTTGCCTGAGGGCGTCTGGAAGCAGTGGTATCCGTCCGGTCAGCTGTGGCGAGAAACCACTTTCAAGGCAGGCAAGCGTGACGGCAAAGCCCGTGAGTGGAACGCCGACGGCACGCCGCGGGCGGAGGCGGAATTTGTCGCTGGTGTGCGTGAGGGCGTCACCACGGAATGGAATGCCGCGGGCGAGAAGATCGAGCGGCGGTACAAGGACGGCAAGCTGCAGTTCGAGCCCAGCTCGTAGGCGGGCGTCTGCCGGAAGGGATTGTGGCAGCTCTGCCGGCGGATCGATCGTCCGGCAGGCATTTCGGCCAATCTCGAGCGCTCTCGCTATTCTTGCCGCTAGCGCTACAATCTGGGTAGTAAAACCCGCCAACTTTCCTCCCGACCCCCACCGCAGTCCGGATGGCAGAAGAGCAGCCCGCCCCCGAAAATAAGCCTTCCGATCAGAAAAAGCCGCCCCGGCCACGCCAGATGGCGCCCGCAGGCTGGGTGCTTGGACTGCTCCTGCTGCTGACGATGCTGATGTTCTTTCAGCAGTCGGGGAGCACGTCGGAGGAAATTTCGTACTCGTTCTTCCGCCAGCAAGTGAATGCTGGGAATGTCTCGTCCGTAAAGATCGAGCGGACGCAGATCAGTGGCGAGTTTCGCGAGCCGCCATTTGTACCGGCGACAAAGTCGGCAGACGAATCATCGTCCGCAGACAAGTCGCCCATGGCAGCGCCAGCGGAGACGGCCGACCAGGAGTCGCCATCCGACGAATCGCAAGCGACCGATTCCGCAGCAGACAGCCAGGAGGGTCCGCAGTTTCCAGAAGCCAGTAGCGACGAGCCAGAAGCTTCTAACAAATCGGGCGAAGGTAGCACGGCCGATGAGTCAGCCGACGATTCGGGGGACAAAGAGGCCGACCGTAAACAGTTGCCGAAGAATTTCTTCGTCAGTTTTCAGGGTGACATCGACGAGAATTGGCTCGACGACAACGATGTCAAAGTTCAATTCGTCAATCCGGTCGACTACAGCGGCGTGCTGAGCCTGATCTGGTTTGCGGTGCTCATCGCACTAGCGGTGATGATGTTCTCTTTCTTCCGCCGCACCCGCGATCAAATGATGGGTGGCGGCATGCTCGGTGGCGTGACCAAAAGCCCCGCCCGGCGCTACGAGTCGGAAGAGGGACCGAAGATCACCTTCGACGATGTCGCCGGCCTCAAGGGCGTTAAAGAAGATCTGAAAGAGATTGTCGAGTTCCTGAAAGATCCCGAGAAGTTCCAACGCCTTGGCGCCCGCGTTCCCAAGGGCGTCCTGATGAACGGTCCTCCGGGCACCG
>JBCDCL010000316.1:0-4532 GCA_039182175.1 Planctomycetota bacterium | reverse complement strand
CGCCGGGCGAGTGGAACACCTACGACATATTTTGGACTGCTCCTCGCTTTAACGAAGATGGCACGCTGGCGTCACGTGCCTACATGACCGCCATGCACAACGGCGTGTTGGTGCTCAACCATTTTGAGCTACTCGGCGATACGCCTTACCATCGCCCGCCGCATTACGAAGCCCATTCGCCGAAGGGCCCGATTGCGTTACAGGACCACGGCAACCCGGTCCGCTTCCGCAACATTTGGGTACGTGAGATCGAACCAGCGGTTGGCGAGCGAGTAAGCGATCCGTACTTGCGTGACGGCGACAAGAAACTGCCTCTGCCGGGCGAGGAATGAACCGCAGAGATCGCGGAGATCGCAGAGTTAGCGTGGCAGAAAAACCTCGTACTGGTAGCGAACGGTAGTGCGGCTTGATGGATCTACGCTATCAGCGAGAACGATCGACTGATCAGGTAGACGTTCGACTATCGCATTGGTCGAGTCTAAGTCAGCGTAGAGGCTTGCTCGATCAGAGCCTGAAGACGAAGAGGCGTATAAAGTACCTAGTCGCTCGGGTGGGCTGCTAATTCGCACCGCAACATCAAACTCGATTCCAACGCCGCTTGCTCTCGTCGGGCTCTCGCGGACGCACGCCGACCAGTAGCACGCTCCACCATTCCCAGACAGAAAGAGCACTTCGTCTTGCTGATGTATTTCGCAGTAGACGGGAACGACGAGATTCGGATAAGGCGAATCAATCAATTCACTAGGGGCTGCAGACCGGAACCAAACCTTTCCTGAGGCGCCGCAGATCGTGTGTTGGAATCGGTCCTCGTTCCAATAAAACTTGGCTTCTAAAGACGAGTCGCCCGAACCGACCTTTATGGCGTGGTCACTTCTCATCCGCGTTTATCCGCGTTGATCCGCGGCCCTTTTCTCTACCTTCCCTCTCAGCCGCTAGTCTTCGCCGTCGTCGGCAACTGGCTGGCCCGCTCGCCAGCGGAGGACGGCTTCTAGAAAGCCCTGAATGTCGCCATCCAGTACGTTGTGGAAGTTGCCCTGCTGGTACTTGGTGCGAGTGTCTTTGACGCGTTGGTCGGGGTGCAAGAAGTAGTTGCGAATCTGGCTGCCAAAGCCGGTTTTGGGTTGCTCGCCATGCTTGGCGGCTTCCTCGGCTTCGCGTTTCTCTTCCTCTAGTCGAGCCAAACGCGCCCTTAGCATCTTCCATGCACTAGCTCGGTTTTTGTGCTGAGAGCGTTCATTTTGGCACTGCACCACGGTATTCGTAGGCAGATGCGTTAGCCGTACTGCGGAGTCGGTCTTGTTAACGTGCTGCCCGCCGGCGCCACTCGCCCGATAGGTATCGGTGCGAACGTCGGCTTCGTCGATTTCGACGTCGACCGCGTCACTAATCTCGGGCGAGACATCGACCGCGGCGAAGCTCGTTTGCCGCTTGCCTTCCGAGTTGAAGGGGCTGATCCGCACCAGTCGGTGAATGCCGGTCTCGCCGCGTAGGTAGCCGTAGGCCATCGGTCCGCGGATGGCGATCGAGGCGCTATTGATGCCCGCCTCTTGATTGTCGTCGCGATCGAGTAGCGCTGCCGAGTAGTCATTCTTGCTTGCCCACTGCAGGTACATTCGCAGCAGCATCTCGGCCCAGTCGTTGGCGTCGGTGCCGCCGTCGCGAGCGTTAATGGTGATGATCGCTCCGGCCCCGTCGTTGGCGCCATTGAGCAGCGCCGACAGTTTGAGCCGCTCGAGCATCGCCTCGATCCGCTCGACTTCACCCTGGGCTTCGGCGACGAACTCTTCGTCTTCCTCCGCCATTTCGAAGGCGGCCGGCAGATCCTCGGCTGCCGCGATGGCTTCGTCCAGTGGCGAAACGACCGCCGTCAGCCCCTTCATCTCACCGATGACGGTTTGAGCCGTTTCTTGATCGTCCCAAAAGCCGGGCTCGCCCTGCATCTGCTCGATCTGGGCGATGCGGTCCTTTTTACCGGCATAGTCAAAGAGAGTCCCTAAGCTGCGTTAGGGCCTCCTGAATCGCATCGGCGCGATCGTGCCATTCCTTGTCCACAGGTCTCTCCGCACAGAACGTAGTTGAGCGTGGCATTCTAAGCGCTAGCGTGTCGATCAGCGAGTGCCGATGGCAGCGCAGACAGGAGCACCGCCTAGGCCGCCAGAGCAGAGAAATGCACGGAGCGAAGTTGGTGGATGACAAGAGCTCGTGCTACCCCTCTCTGGGCTGTCCCTTGGCGGGGCCCTGCATCTTGGCGGTTCCCTTATCAGACAATAGGCCCCTACACTTAAAGACTGGTGCGGAACACTCCGCATTCCCCCTTCCGCCCTCCCCCTTCACATGTCCCTAGTCGTTCTTGCCATGTCCGGCGGCGTCGATTCGAGCGTCGCTGCGCACTTGCTGCTGGAGCAGGGGCACGAGGTGATCGGCGTCTTTATGCGGCATGGCGAACAATCGCCCGCCGTTTGTGGGACGGAGCTAAGCGACCAACGGCCAGCCGCCAGCCACCAGCTGCCCGTCGTCAATCGCCTCGACCACAAGCAAGGCTGCTGCACGGCGGCCGACGCGGAGGATGCCCGCCGGGTGTCCGACCGGCTCGACATTCCGTTCTATGCCCTCGATCTGAATGCTGAGTTCGCGCAGATCATGGACTACTTTGCGGACGAGTACATTCGCGGCCGGACGCCCAACCCGTGCGTGCAGTGCAACAACTGGATCAAGTTCGGCAAGCTGTTTGACTATGCCGACTCGGTCGGGGCCGACTTCGTCGCCACGGGGCACTATGCCCGACTAGATAGTCGCGGTGGCAAGACCGCATTGCTGCGCGGCGTCGATGCGGGCAAAGATCAGTCGTACGTCCTCTTCGGCATCCAGCAGCAACTGCTACCGCGGATGTTGTTGCCGGTGGGTGGTTTTGACAAACCGAAAATTCGCGAGATTGCCGGCACGCTGGGCCTGAACGTCGCCGAGAAGAAAGACAGCCAAGAAATCTGCTTTGTCACCAGCGGCCGGTACGACGAATTCGTCCGCGGGCGCCGACCAGAGGGCGAGCGACGTGGCGAGTTGGTTACCACCGATGGCGCCGTGGTAGGTCACCACGATGGCATTGAAGGTTTCACGGTTGGCCAGCGTAAAGGATTGGGCGTTGCCCTTGGCGAGCGCAAGTTCGTCGCCCGCATCGAACCAGAGACCAACCGCGTTGTGCTGGGGGATCGCCAGGAGATGCTACGTCGCGAGCTGACGGCCACCGATTGCAATTGGCTGACCGAAGTTCCCGTCGGCGAGTCCGTCCGCTGCTTGGCACAGATTCGGTACAATGCGGCCGCGGCGCCTGCCGAGATGCGATTCGCCGAGGGGCATTTGGCGGTCTGCTTCGACGAGCCGCAGTTTGGCGTCGCCCCCGGCCAAGCCGTGGTGTGCTACGATGCGGGCGAGTCCGCCCGCGTCCTCGGCGGCGGATGGATCGAGTAACTCGTAGTAACGATTCACGCCGCCAGCGCGAATTCTCGCGCGATTAGTTTTCTCTGCACTTTCGAATCCGCCACTGCGTCATGCCCAATCGCCTTGCCGACGAAACCTCGCCCTACCTGCTTCAGCACCAAAACAATCCGGTGGATTGGTATCCGTGGGGCGAGGAGGCACTCGAGAAGGCAAAGGCGGAAGACAAGCCGGTTTTTTTATCGATCGGTTACTCGGCTTGTCATTGGTGTCACGTGATGGAGCACGAGAGTTTTGAGAATGACGAGATCGCCGCGGCTTTGAATGAGCATTTTGTATCGATCAAGGTCGATCGCGAAGAGCGGCCCGATCTTGATCAGGTTTACATGAACGCCGTGCAGATGCTCACGCAGCGAGGCGGCTGGCCGATGAGCGTCTTTCTGACGCCAGAGCTAGAGCCCTTCTTTGGCGGTACCTATTGGCCGCCGAAAGCATCTCGCGGCATGCCTGGCTTCGAGCAGGTGATTGCCGGCGTCCACGATGCGTGGCTCAACCGGCGAGACAAAGTCGCCGAAACAGCCGCCGCGCTGACCGCGAAGCTCGGGGAAGTGAGCGAGCCGCAAGGCGATAGCGTGCCGCTAGCGGTTGGTTTGCTTGAAGCGGCGGGCAAAGAACTCGAGCGATCGTTCGATGCGACTAACGGCGGCTTCGGCGGGGCGCCAAAATTCCCACATACGATGGACGTAGGCGTGCTCCTGCGACTCTACAGCCGTAATGAGCAGCAGCGGCACCTCGACATGGTTCGGCTAACGCTCGACAAGATGGCGGCCGGCGGCATGTACGATCATCTGGGCGGCGGCTTTCATCGCTACAGCGTCGACGAGCGTTGGCTCGTGCCGCATTTCGAGAAGATGCTGTACGACAACGCCCTGCTCGCTGGCGTTTATCTCGATGGTTTTCTAGTAACGGGCGATGCCAGCTACGAACGCGTCGTACGTGAAACGCTCGACTACGTACTACGCGACATGACGGATCCGGCCGGCGGATTTTACTCGACGGAAGATGCTGATAGTCCGCCCTTCGATGGCGCCGGCACGCCT
>JBCDCL010000315.1:0-4564 GCA_039182175.1 Planctomycetota bacterium | reverse complement strand
TCGGCGACATCGACCACGCCATCGAGATTGAAATCGCCCATCAGATCAGCAAGCGCGATCGTAAAGCCGTCGACCAGGTACTCGCCATCGACGCCGACAAAGTAGCGTCCTGACGTCGTTGGACCTATCGGATCGCCCGTGAGCGTGTTCCCGGTCAAGGCGGCGTCTTCAATGTTCGTTAGTTCGTTGTTGACGACCGTCGCGCCGTAGCTAGGCGTATTGCGAAACAGCGGCCGCGGGTCGCCGAGCACCTCGATCCGATTGTTGGCGACGGTGATCGTGTCGAACTCCGTAAACTCCTCGACCGTGCCGGTGCCGTCGGTTCGCAGCGTTACCGAATTGACGCCGGCCGTGATCAGCACCGTGCCATCAGGCGCCACGGTGAGAAAATCGCTATCCATCACGGCCACGGGGCCAGCGTCGTCGGTGATGGTGATATTCAGTGCAGCGTCGACCTCGATCCGCTCATCTTCGACATTGATCCGATACGGCCGAGCGGGGTCGAGATTAAACGTGTACATGCGGTCCGGCTTCAAGCCAATCAGCCCTGGAGCGACGCCCCCTTCCAGCGTGTAAGGAGCCGTCTCATCGGCGATGATGTGGTTGTTGGCGAAGGTCAAATGGTTGTGAATGATGTCCGCCCAAAAAATGCCCCGGCCGGGATTGCTGACGCGGTTGTTGGAAAACGTTAGCGGCCCCGGAGTGCCGGTCGTCGATCGGCTGCCGAAGTTGGCGATCAAATTACCGCCATCGTCGGCCGCATCGATGTCGAACAGATTGTTATCGACCAACACCCCCTTCCGCGGACCCTCGATCGAGTAGGCCCGTGTGAAATAGTTGTTGCGAATGGCGACTCCTTCACCGACCGGCCGGTCGACGCCGCCCGCGTTCTGCGGCTCGGTTCCATCGCCCCCTTTGGGGATCGAAACAACGCCGTCCAAGAAATTGCCGGTGATCTCAACGCCAAAGTCATTCTCAAACGGCAATTCAATCGCAAAGCTGGTGTCGATCGTGTTGTTGTAAATCCGCGTATCGCGAAACTGCCGGCCTTTCACACCGAAGTAGTTGCCCACGTAGCCAGCGGTTTTGGTGAAGCGGTTGTTGTAGACCTCGTTCATGCCATCTTCGTTGCCGGCGAAGAACGTATTGAAGATCGCCCCACCCGCGCCACCACTCGTGATGCCGGTCCGGTTGCCGGCGTCGATGAAGTCGTTGTCGTGAATCTTGCCGTTGTTGACGCGGAACGTGCGAACTGCCGACCAGCGAAAGCCGTTGAATTCGTTGTCGCGGAGGACTAAGTCGTCCGTGTTGTCGCCAAAGTAGGCGCCATGCAGAGCAGGCGCGTGCATCGTCATGCCGGCGATCGTCAGGCCATCCGTCCCGTTATCGGGGCTGAAGAGATAGGCGGTCCGATCGATGCGATTGGCGTCGACGCCCGTGTCGCGGATCGTTGCGTCGGTCGGCACAAAGCTGGGCGCCGCGGTCAGCACCGTCTGCCCGGCGCCGGCGCCAACGATACTCATCCCAGCCTTGGGCTTGAGCGGTGTGGTGAGCTCAAACGTCCCCGCGGCCAGCGTGATCGTATCGCCCGCGGCGCCATTGTTGATGGCGTCGACCAGTTCAGCAGTGGTCGTCACCGTTACTGCCGTAGCCGGGATGGCGAAACCAAGGGCCGCGAGCATCGCCCCCGCAACCCGCTTCGCCAGAATTGCAAACGATCCACGACGGGGCGATATTCTCATGCCAAGATTCCCAACACTACGAGCCACGCGTGCAAAACAATCGGCTCGCTGTATCGCCCCAGAGCCAACCAGTGCTTACGCCAGCCTACGTCGATTGGCCGACTCTGCCATAGCGAATTACCCGCATCGTGCGAGCTTTTCCCTGCTAGCGGCCAAGGTCTGTGCGTCGAAGAACACCGCCGCGACTACGACGCCGGCGGGCCGTCGCGTCGCTCGACCGAGACGCTCATGTTGGTGATTTCTACCGGGTCACCAAACTGGGTAAAGATCGCCACGTCGGCCGCATCACGGCCGTAGGCGATGGCGACCCGGCCGCCATCGAGCGACTCTTGCGTCGGATCGAACGTATACCACCGGCCGCCTACGTACGCTTCGAACCAGGCGTGCAAATCCATCGGCACAAGCGTTTCGAGATAGCCAACCACCATTCGGGCAGGAATCGACAGTGCCCGGCACAACGCAATCCCCAAGTGAGCCATGTCGCGGCAGACGGCGTGCGACTGCTGGTTGACTTCGGTGGCGCTGATAATCTGCTGTCCTTCGCCCGGCGTGTAGGCCAGATTCTCGCGAATGTAGTTGACGATTGCCGTGCACTGGTCGTAGCCCGGCGCCCACCCACTGCCGAGCGATGCCGCCATTTGCGTAAAGCGGTCCGACTCGCAGTACCGGCTCGGCAGCAAGAACGGCAGCACTTCGTTTGGCAACTGATTCACGGGCACGAAGGGCGCTCCCGGCGCCGCGTCGGCTGCCTCGGCTGCCTGAATATCGGCCGAGGTGCGAATCGAAAACGGCCCCGCCGGCGCGAGTAGCCGCTGGCACAAGTTGCCAAACGGATCGGTAAACTCCATCGCCGGCGCGCTGGGCTGCATCACATACTGCTCGCGAGCAACCCACTGCTGCGCCCCACTCCGCGGTCGCAACATAAACAAAAACGGCGTCGCCACCGCCGCATTGAACTGCAAATCACAAGAAGCATGAAGCCACATAGGCGGAGATCACCGGGCGGGAAAGTTAGAACGGTAGGAAGGCGGGCAGGAACTCAATCGCGCCGGCGTCTTGGGGAGAGGCTCGCACACACGCCGGCTAGCACCAGCGTGCCTGTCGCCGGCTCGGGCACTAAAGTCAGGGTCAATAAAGCAGCGGGATGAAAGTGGTCTTGGTCCAAGGCAAAGGACCTATTCAAGTCGAACGCAAAAGGCGTTCCATCGGCCAGTAATCCAGAAAGCGTTACATCGCGATCATCGACGACAAATGGGTCATCAGGGGTTAAGTCGTTTAAGCCAACGCCATCGATTGCAAACTCTTTTCCTGCGATGCCAACGACACTGCCGCCGAAAGCGGCGAATGCATTTCCTATGACTCCTCCGCTAATCTGCACCTCACCGCCGGAAGTGAGAAGAAACGAATCGCCGATGGTTCCTCCGCTGATGTTTACGCGGCTATCGGCGAAGGCAGTGAATGAATCTTCTATCATTCCACCGCTGACGTTGATTTCGCTGGACGCGTATGCTTCAAACTCTTCGCCGATCGTTCCTCCGCTTAGATTGATGATACTCCCCGGCAACGCGTAAAACCCGCTGCCGACCGTCCCGTCGCTAATATTGATTATGCTTCGCGTCGTTTCGAGACCATTGCCGACGATTCCCCCATCGATATTCAGCGTTGCATCGACTGCCGCAAAATTGTCGCCCAGGATTCCGCCTGGTATTACGGTCAGGCTTTCGTTCTCTCGCACACCGGCGGGTTCGTTCGATACGTCCGTCGCTACGATGCGTGGCAGTGTCTCTCGTTGCGGTAGTGTGGCCTCTGTAAGAGCAACACGCGCAAGCCTATCGCCAGAGTACCAACTAAAGATAAACGCAGATCCGTCGGCAAGCGTGCCAGTAAACACATCGCCGAACCTCAGAGAAACTTGAGGGGCCACGTACGCTACGCCGTTGAGTTTGAACTCTCCCCCCGCCAATTCTACTTCGCTGCCGCTAGCGGTGGTAAAGTCGCTACCGATCATTCCCCCGCTGATCCTGACGACGCTGTCGGTCCGCACGTCAAATCCATTCGCGATGGTTCCTCCGCTAATCGTGACCGAGCTTCCGGGATAGGTGCTCATCGAGAAACCTATCGAGCCGGCGGTAATATTTACGTCGCTGCCACCGAGCGCCCAAAAGCCAACCCCTATCGAGCCACCGGACACATTGACGCGGCTGCCATCGTGAGCCCGGAGGCTGTCTCCGACATCACCTCCGCTAATGTTGACGAGACTACCCGATCGAGCGTCAAATCCTCCGGCAAACTGTCCGCCGCTAATATTGACTTCGCTGTTGTCTAGTGCGGAAAAATCTTCGCGTACGTTGCCACCAAAAACGTTTACCTCGGCCCCAGAGTCGGCATCGAAACTGAAGCCGAGACTTCCGCCGTCGAGAAGATTCAGTTGTGTCGTTTCGCCTTCGATGCCGCCTATGCTTGCAAAATTGCCGAAATTAGAAGCGGGCGGCAGGTTAATCACCAAATCAAAGAGAGAAGGATCGGAGGGGCCGGGATCGAAGACTTGCCCATTAGCAGTCGGCGTCAGTCCGACCACCGCAGCCAACGCGGCGAAGGCGATCCAAGTTTGGCAAAGCGTGTTGTCATTCGTTGCAAGCAGGCGGCGGATCAGCACGAAGTCTTTCTCGCATTTGTCACAGTAGTTGATCTTGGGGCGCTACAATCGCGTCGCGAAAGTTCAGCGATGGATCAATGTACTTTAATTATTGCCCCGGCAGGGGCAAAGGCACGTAGCCAGGGGCGCGAGCCCCTGGTGGGTGAGCCACTCCGTACAACAAACC
>JBCDCL010000314.1:0-4584 GCA_039182175.1 Planctomycetota bacterium | reverse complement strand
TCCCGCTGTCAGTTGCAGCCGGCCGCCGTACAATCGGGGCATGACAAACAGTGACATTGCATCCGTATTCGAGCAGATTGCCGATCTCCTCGAGTTCCAGGCCTCGAACCCTTTTCGCGTGCGTGCTTATCGAAATGGCGCCCGAAAAGTGCAGGACTACAGCGAACCATTGGCGTCGCTAATCGCTGACGATCGGCCGCTCACCGAGATCGACGGCATTGGGAAAGACCTTGCCGAAAAGATTAAGACGCTCGTCGAAACCGGTTCGCTACCGATGCTCGACGACCTCAAATCGGAACTGCCTGATACGGTGCTTGGACTATTGCGCGTGCCCGGGCTCGGCCCCAAAAAAGCAGCCGTTCTGTACAACGATCTCGGCGTCGCTTCGCTCGACATGCTGCGGGCAGCTTGCGAAGCCGGCAAAGTGCGCGAACTCAAAGGCTTTGGCAAAAAGACCGAGGAGACCCTGCTGGCAGGCATTTCGCTGGCGGAGCGTGCCACCGATCGCATTTACTGGCGTGACGCCGACGAAGTAGTGCAAGCGATTCTCGCCCATATGGAAGGGCTCGACGCGATCCGCCAACTCAAACCTGCAGGCAGTTACCGTCGCGGGAAAGAGACCGTCGGCGACCTCGACTTCTTGGTCGATGCCGACGATGTCGACGCCGTGATGGATCGCCTTGCCGAGTACGATGGCGTGGCCGAGGTGATCGCACGCGGCAGCACCAAGATGTCGGTCCGGCTGAATTCCAATCTGCAAGTTGACTTGCGAGTCGTCCCATCGGAATCGTTTGGCGCCGCGCTGCAGTACTTCACCGGGTCGAAGGAGCACAATGTAGTGCTCCGCGGCATGGCGAAAGACCGCGGTCTGCGACTAAACGAATGGGGCGTCTTTCGCGAAACGGACGGCGAGGAGCCCGCTGACTCTCCGACGCGCGGGGAGCAGGTGGCTGGCGAAACCGAAGAAGATGTCTACGCAGCACTTAAGCTTCCCTGGTTCCCGCCAGAACTGCGTGAGGCCCGCCAGGAATTTGAAGCCGCAAGCGCCGGCAAGTTGCCAGACCTCATCGAATTAGACGATCTGCGTGGCGACCTGCACATGCACACCACGGCGACCGACGGCAAAGCGACGCTACGCGAAATGGCCGACGCCGCTCGCGAGCGTGGCCTGGAATACATCGCCATTACCGATCATTCGCAGCGTGTCTCCATGGCGGGAGGCTTGGACCCAGATCGTTTGCGTGAGCAGTGGCAGGCCATCGACGAACTTCGCGGCGACTATGACGACTTGCAGATTCTCAAGGGCATCGAATGCGACATCCTTGAAGCGGGCGGCATGGACCTGCCTGACGATGTGCTTGCCGAGGCCGACTGGGTAATCGCCAGCTTGCACTATGGGCAAAACCAGCCACGTGAGCAGATCATGGACCGGCTGCTAGAGGCCATCGAGCATCCGAGCGTGACGATCATCGCCCATCCCACCGGGCGGTTGATCAATCGCCGCGATGCTTATGATCTGGATGTCGATCAGCTGATTGCCGCGGCGGCCAAGCAACACAAAATGCTTGAACTCAACGCGAATCCTGCTCGCTTGGATTTGAACGATACCCACGCCGCCGCCGCCAAACGAGCCGGCGTGCCGATCGTGATCAGTTCCGACGCACACAGCACGGGAGGTCTGGACGTACTCCGCTACGGCATCTTGCAAGCTCGCCGCGCTGGGCTCACAAAGAAAGACGTGGCCAACACGCGGACGTGGAAGCAGCTTCAAAAGCTCATCAGTCGCAAGAAGGCATAAATCGCCGACGTCGAAATTCTGCAAAGTGAAACTTTGTCGTCTTTCACGGTGGTGCGGGCAGCCAGCAGTCAGAAGTCGTAGCACGAACCGCATTCCCAGCGTGCCGTCGGATATTCCTGGACGACGACTGAAGAGAGAGCGTCCGCAGAGAGCGGCGCCACGGTTGCCCCAGGCGGATGTGACGCTGTGCAGATCGCAAAAGTACTCGCCGCTGTGCTGATTTGCTCGGCTACGGCGTCGGCGACCGAATTTGTCCCGCCATCTCTTCCGGTAGCGGCGGGGCAAACCCTAGCGTCAATTGCAGGCGGCGCCGTTGAGCTGGCTTACGACTCTGACCTCGTAGCCAGCGAATTGCCACGCGGCCGGCAGATTTTGCTCGTGCTGAGCCGCCACTCGCCCCCGCAGTCGGTCGCCGAACTCTCCGACGGTGTGTGGATCGGCTTGTCAGGCGTTCAGCGGCCAAATTCGCCGGCCCTCGCCAAGCTGCTTGTCACCGGTTTAAGTCGTGACTTGCCGAAGGCAGAACTTGAAGGGCGAGCGGTAGAAACTGCACTCGCGGGTTTTCCGGGGATGCGACAGCAATTTGCCGTGCCTGGCAGGAAACCGCTGTTCGCACCACCGGGAGACTCGGCGGAGCCTGCGATCGGCGATTTGCAGGGTTGGCGGCAACTTGTCGAGACCGATTGGTGTACGGTGGAGATTCACTTTGTCGCCCCAGAGGCGGAGTATGATCTGCGTGAGCAGCAGGTCGAGTTAATGCTGGCGGGCATGCAGCTAAGCCGGCCTCGCCAGCCGGTTGTCGAGGTCGAGCCCGATTTGCTCGATGCCGAGCCAATCGTCGGCCGCTGGAAGTCGGCTCGCGGCTTGCTTGAACTCTTTGGTGACGGAAAGATCACGCTCGCGTTTGATCGCGAGAAGAACTACGAGCTGAGCAAGCGGGGCATCGTCGACTACGAATCTCCTGTGCACACCCTCGCTGGCGAATACTCGGCCGAGGGCGATCTCCTCCGCATACGCTGGGCGGATGGCAGCTTGCTGAATATGCGGTGGCGGCTGGCCGGCGGCGAGTTGCTGATCACCGATCACCACGGCCGCACCAAGCGGCTCCAGCGGCTCTACCGCTAGCATCGCGTAAGCACCGCTTTGCTATCAAACGGCGGCAAGCTACGTCGACTTTGCCGGTTTTGCCGAAGAGGCAGCCCCATCTGGCCGAAAACCGAACTAGCTGCGTTTGGTTTTTGAGGTGGCTCTTGAGGCAATTGCTTTGTTGCAAATCGGTTCACTGCTGTGCTTGCTGCTGATTAGCGCTTCGGGCTGCGCGATTGGCATCGACTGCGGAGACGCTTACCCAGGATGCGATCCTGTAGGCTGCGGTTCGGCGTGTGGGGACTGCCTAGGTGACTGCTCAGAGGGCTGCAGCGAAGCCTGTCTCCCGACAACCTGCTCGCCTTGTGCGGGCTGCGAGCTGCTCGACTGCATCTGCAACTCAGGGTGCCCGCATCCCGACATGCTGTCGCCGGCGGAAGCCCACGCGCCGCTTGGCCGGTTCTTCCCCGTGCCAACTCGTCCTGCCTTCGCTCCTCAACCGGCAGCCGCCTGGCAGCATTCGGCAGATTACTGCGGCCCCTGATCTGCAGCATTTCCCTGCATCTCGCGGGAATCGCGACCTCGCGAAGCGACCCGTGTGAAGATAGGCCGTCTGTGCGGCGCTCTAGTTGTGAGGTTTAAGCCGGTATTGCGGCAGGGCCGATCTTTGGCTTGCGAGACTCATCCGGCCCCGGGGCCGAGTCCGCCGTCGATCGCACGCCCCGTCAGGGCCGTTGCGGAACCACCCGCTCGACTCTCACCTCGATTGCCCCACGATGCCGCAGATCCGCCCGCTGCTTCTTGTTTCGCTGCTTGCAGCCCTCTGTCTCGCGGCAAGCACCGCGGCTCTTGCAGAGGTGGCTCCTATCCGGCTGACGCCGATCGTCCGAGCCGTGCGATCAGCCAGCCCGGCGGTCGTGAACATTCAGGGGCAGAAGACCGTGACCGAAGCCACGACTGGTGCGGGCGAATCGTCTCGCCAAGTGAATGGCATGGGCACCGGCGTGGTGATTGACCCCCGCGGATACATTCTGACCAACCATCACGTGATTGACGGCGTCCGCCAAATCAACGTGACGCTGGACGATCGCCGCCCCTACACCGCACATATGGTGGCTCACGATAAGCGAACCGACCTGGCGGTGATCAAAGTTCGCGTCAGCCGCCCGCTCCCGACGATTAACGTTGGAACGTCCGAGGATTTGATGCCGGGTGAAACGGTCGTCGCCGTTGGCAATGCTTTTGGCTACGAGCATACGGTGACGCAGGGCATCATTTCCGCACTGCATCGCGATGTGCAGGTTAGCGAGACGCAGTCTTACGAGGATCTGATCCAAACCGACGCCAGCATCAACCCAGGCAACTCGGGCGGACCGTTGCTGTCGATCGAGGGCCGCATGGTTGGCGTCAACGTGGCCGTGCGAGCGGGGGCCCAAGGCATCGGCTTCGCCATCCCCGTCGACAAGGCCATGCAGATCGCCGCTGCGATGATGAGCGTCGAACGGCTCGAGAACAAATGGCACGGCATGCAAACGGTCGAGTCCGACAACGGCGGCCGTAAGCTGGTGGTCAGCCGCGTCAGTGCTGGCAGTCCTGCCGATCGCAGCGGCCTGCGTCCCGGCGATGTGATTGAAACCATCGGCGGTCGCAACGCGGTTCGCTCGCTCGACGTCGAACTTGCACTACTTGGCAAACCGAAT
>JBCDCL010000313.1:0-4618 GCA_039182175.1 Planctomycetota bacterium | reverse complement strand
GATGCTCGTGATGTTCTTCTTCGCGTTGTTCCTGATCCTGTTGGTTCTGGTGCAGCGTGGTCGCGGCGGTGGCCTGGCAGGCGCCTTGGGCGGGGCAGGCGGTTCGAGCGCCTTCGGCGCCAAGGCAGGCGACGCCTTCACTCGGTTCACCATCATTGCCGCTAGCCTGTGGATCGTGCTCTGCGTCAGTGCCGCCATTTGGTCCAAGGAAGGTTTGACCGACAAGCTAGGCGATGACGACCCAGTCGCTGCTGCCGCCGGCGACGCCGGCGCTGGCGCCGGGGATGCGGCCGACGAGCCCCCGGCGGACGAAGCTACTGGCGACGACTCCACTGGTGATGAGTCAACGGGCGACGACTCGACGGGTGATGGGTCGACCGAAGAAGCGGCTGAATAACCTCGTAAACGTTCTTCCCTCTTTTTCGGGCAATCCGGTCGCCGCATGGCGATGACGGATAGCCCCGCACTCTTTCGGTAAGAGGCGTCTGTTGCTAGCCAGCATGACCGGTTTTGGCGAGGCTCATGGCCAGTGCGGCGCGATGGCCGTTGCGGTCGAAGTACGCACGATCAACAACCGGCATCTCAAGCTCAGCCTCCGTGCGAGCGAAGGCTACAGTGTCCTCGAGCCCGAGATCGACAAGCTGGTCCGCAAGCGAATCCGTCGCGGCGCCGTGCAGGTGAATCTCCGCGTGTCGCGTATCGCTTCAGAGGACGACTACCGAGTCAATACGGACGTGCTCCTGAAGTACCACGAGCAACTGTCGGGGCTGGCAGGCGTAGGCCACACGCCACCGATCGAATCGCTCCTGCAACTGCCTGGCGTAATTGCCGATCGGCAGCCACTGAGTGCATCGCCTAAAGAGGATTGGGCCGCCATTGAGCCCCTGTTCGCCGAAGCCCTCGAAGCGCTCACCACCATGCGTGAGCAAGAAGGCCAAGCGCTCGAGGCTGACCTACAGGAGAATTGCCAGCATATCGCCACGCAACTCGCGGGCGTCGAAGAGCGGGCGCCCAACGTCAGCCATGCCTACCGAGATCGACTAACCGAGCGGGTGAATGCGGCTCTCGAAGAACTCAATGTTACCGTCGAGCCGGCCGACTTGATTCGCGAAGTGGCTGTCTTTACCGACCGAACCGACATCTCCGAAGAGACCGTCCGCCTGCGTAGCCACATCGAGCAATTCACCGCCGCGCTGGCGCTACCCGAAAGTAGCGGCCGCAAACTGGAGTTCATCACTCAGGAAATGGTCCGCGAGGTGAACACCATCGGCTCAAAAGCCAACGACTCCGAAATCTCGTCTCGCGTGGTGGAAATGAAGACCGCGCTCGAACGGATTCGCGAGCAGATACAGAATGTCGAATAGCGAGAAATGACGAAGCTCGAATGACGAATGACGAAAACGCGAGATGCTTCGTCATTCGTCATTCGAGCTTCGTCATTTTGCCTTTACCGGCCTAGCCGGGATTAGTGCGAAATGCCAACCGCGTCGCCAGGACAATTAGTCATCATCTCCGGCCCTTCGGGCGTTGGGAAATCGACCATCATGCCGCTGGTGCGTCAGCGGTTTGGTGAGCGGCTGAGGATGAGTATTTCGGCCACCACCCGGCCGCCACGCCCTGGCGAGGTCGACGGGGAGAACTACTACTTCCTCAGCCACGATGAGTTTCAGCGGCGGCTCGCAGCGGGCGAATTCCTGGAAGCGATCGAGGTTTTCGGCCGCGGGCACTGGTATGGCACCCTGATGGACGAGGTGCTCCCTAGCCTAGAAAACGGGGTCTGGGTTATCTTGGAGATCGATGTCGCCGGCGCCCAGCGGGCCCTGGAGAAGTTTCCCAGTGCGGTCACGATCTTCATCTCGCCAGCCGAGCAGCTCGACGACGCCATCCAGATACTTGACCAGCGGCTTCGGATTCGCGGCACCGAATCGGAGCAGGCGATCACTCGCCGCTTGGAAGTCGCCCGGCAAGAGATCGAACGGTCCGCTGGCTACAAATACAACGTAATCAATCAAAGCGTCGAGCAATCGGCCGACGCCATTTGTCAAATACTCAGGCAGCAGGGAATCGACGGATGATCGAGGCACTCAAAGAAGAAGAGATCGTCAACAAGGTTGGTGGGCGTTTTAAGTTGTCGACGCTGATTCAAAAGCGTTTGGTCGCGCTCAACTCGGGCGCCCGGCCTTTGGTCGATAGCCAGAATCTGCCGCAGATGGAAGTTGTCGTGCAAGAGATCTTGCAGGACAAAATTTACCTCGACGCGTCGAACGAAGTCCGCGTCACCGGCGAGCCGGAAGACGGAGGCGGTCCCGTCGACTTTGACTTCGACAGCATTTAGCACGAAGGCGGAGGGGCGAAGGCGGAAGGCGGAATTTGTTGCCGGCCTTTGCCGTGCTCTCTTCGCCGTGCTCTCTAAACCCTACTGGCATGAGCGAGATCTTGATCGGCGTTAGCGGCGGCGTGGCGGCTTACAAGTCGGCCACCGTCGTTAGTCGATTGGTGCAGGCGGGCCACGGCGTTTCGGTCGTGATGACCCACGCCGCCACGCAGTTCATTGGCTCGGCAACTTTTTCCGCGCTCACAGGCCGCAAAGTCTACTCGGATAGCTTCGATCAGGGCGAGCACCCTCTGGGGCCGCATATCGAACTTGCCCGCCAGGCCGACCTCCTCTGCGTCGCCCCGGCCACGGCCGACCTACTGGCCAAAGCGGCCCACGGCCTGGCGGACGATTTGCTGTCGACCCTGCTCCTCTCCTTCACGGGGCCCACCTACTTAGCCCCAGCTATGAATACCGAGATGTGGGAAAAGCCAAGCGTGCAACGCAACGTGGCGACGCTCGCCGAAGACGGCGCGCTGATGATCGGCCCCGGCGAAGGCTGGCTAAGCTGCCGCACCAAAGGCGCCGGCCGCATGGCCGAACCGGAAGAGATTCTCGATGTCCTGCTGGCAGCGTTGGGTTGAAGTTCACGCAGAGCCGAGCGACCGCGGGCGGACCGCACAACCTCTCGCAGGCTCGCGACGAGTATATAGCAATAAAATCTAGCAACGCAGCTGCGTCGCGACTGTAGGACGCCCAGGTGGGTCACTCCTTTGTACTTACGGAATCCTGCTAGAATGCTACGAACGATGGAGCCCAGGCAGTATGCAATCGATCTACGCGAGGACGTCTGTTCGCATTTGGGGCACTAAGAACGCTTGGAGTGCGTCGCAAACCGGTGGCCCGGACCAGCCAAGCCGCCTCTGCACCGTCGAACTTGAGATACAGGGTGACGGTCACGACGGCTTTCATCTCGTGATGAGCCCATCAGGTTTCTTCACCGCGGACTCATGGCATCCCACAAAGCAAGATGCTCTGGATGCGGCATTGGAGGTTTTCGACATCGACCAAAGCGAATGGTCCAATACTCCGCCGAGCAAATAGTCAGCCCGTAGGATGGGTGCTCGCACCCATCTTCTCCTTATCGGTTAGAGGGCCTCGCGACTACTCCATCCGCTCCCACTCGTCGCCCCACCACTCGTCCGCAGATCCCCAGTCGGCGTCGTACTCGCCGAGGCGGACGTAGCGATGGAACGACGACCAAGGCCAGTCCCGCACACAATCGACCAGGCCGTGTTTCAGCGGGTTCGCGTGCAAGTAATCGACGCACCGCTTCAAGTCTGACTCGTCTCGGCAGGCGTGTTCGTATCCGCGCCGTTGCCACACACCGCGTTCTCCTTTGAACTGCCGGCTGACCGATCGCGACCCCTCGAGTCCGCCTGCGGCGAGCCACCGCTTTGTGAAGAGGGTCTTGATTTGACGCCATCGAGTTGAGAAATCGTCGTCGCCGGTTGGGAGCGTCCAGACGGTGTGCAAATGATCGGGCAGCAGCACGATCGCATCGACCGAGAAGGGGCGTCGTGAGCGGACCTCACGGAAGGCTTGACGCAACGCTACGCGGGCCGGATCATCCACAAGGATCGGCCGACGTTCGTGGGTCACGACCGTGAAGAAGAACGTGCCTCCGGCGATGTGTGCTCGGCGGTAGTTCGTCACGGCGGGCGTCGCGGAGACCGGGAAGATGGGTGCGAGCACCCATCCTACCTGAGGCTGCTAACCTGCATAGTAGGCGTCGTCCTGAGCACCGAACTCACGTCGGCGTGAGAGTCCGACGCAATCGCCAAGCTGCCTTGCACCTGCGAAACGCGAGTCATCTTCACATCCACCGAACGTCCCCATCTAGTACAGCATGGCACGCATTCTCATCACCTCTGGGCCTACGCGGCAGCACATTGATCCGGTGCGGTATTTGACCAATGCGTCGAGTGGTCGGATGGGCGCCGGGCTGGCGCAGGCGGCGTTGGACTTAGGCCATGAAGTGGTGATGGTCTCCGGGCCGGTCGACGTCGATTACCCCGACCGCTGCCACATTATTCCGGTGATCTCGACCGAGGAGATGCTCGACGCGGCCCGCGATGCGTTTGCCCACTGCGATGGTTTGATCGGCGCCGCGGCGCCATGCGACTACCGGCCCGTGCGGGTGGCGGACCACAAAATCTCCAAGACGGGCGAACCTATCGCTCTGCATCTGGTCGAGACAGAAGACGTGGTGGCGACGCTCGCCAGCGACAAAGGAGATCGCTG
>JBCDCL010000312.1:0-4646 GCA_039182175.1 Planctomycetota bacterium | reverse complement strand
CAGCTAGCCGCTGAGGCCGCCGCAAAACACCCGGGCGTCAGGCATCTAGTGACCGCGCCGCTTGGCTTGCACGAGGGGATGGCAAGCATCATGCAGGATCGCATGACGCACTGCCTATCGCGTGTGCTCGGCCAGGCAGATGCGTGCTACCTATGCGACGCAACTTCTGGTTGCAAAGCCAGCAGCGATCCGGCAATTCAGCAGCAACAGCAGTAGTCTTTGGCGAAGGTTGCTAGCACCTGCGTGGCGCGATTGCCAGCGACTTCTCCGCCTGCAGGCTCAACCGCGTGAGCCGTTTGGTCGATACAACCGACAAGGCTACGCACACGTCTGCAGGGAGCAGGCACGTGCTGTCTCTTACAACGCCGATTTCTTCCGGGGGGAAGCAAGGATGCTCCGTTATACGCTGTTGGCTGCGCTCGTTGTTCTGCCTGTGTCGCTTGCAAATGCAGGCACGCCTTTTGTTCCTGGCACGGGCGATTTTCTTGCCAACTGTTCGGACGACTTTGAGAATCCGAAGTGGTCCTACCGGCTCAACTTGCCCAAGAGCAGCTACGAGCAAGACGATAACCAGCGGGCGCCCGGCGGCTATTCCAACAACAAGCTGTGGCACGAAGGCGCCAAACGTGGCACGCCCGATGTCGTCAAGCGCGTTGCGACGCCAGCCGGTGGCATCGACGGCAGCACTGGCGCCTTGATGCTACAGACGCGCTACTCTGGCATCCCGGGGCAACTGACGGGTCGTCAGCAGCAAGACGACTTGCTGATGAAGATCGACCGCAAGCTCCGTCGCCCCGTGCCGGTGACGTGGAGCCCTAGCTGCACAGTGCGCGTCTACTTGCCGCCGTTTGAGCAGTGGGAGAATCGGACCGGCCCCTCGTTTGGCATGCGAGGTGATTGCCGTGGACGGATGCCCGATGGCGAGACGGCCGCTTTCTGGCCTGGCATGTTCATCCTGTTCCGCAGCGAGACAAGCAAGAAGTACGAAGCCGACTACGCCCAAATCTCCGTCCGATCGAACGGCGCCGGCAAAGATATGGCGAGCACCGAAATCCACGAACCGGGTTGGTGGACGCTTGGCATGTCGTTCTCGCCCGATGGGCAGATTCACTACTACGCCAGCGAAGGTGTCGATGACTTGACCGAGGACGATTACCTCACGTCCAGCTATCCGTACAACTACCGCTGCCTCTGCTTCAACAACTTCTTCTTCAACGTCGCCAACCATGACAACGGGCGAAGCTGGAGCACGCCGTGGGTGATCGACGATCCGAAAGTGTTCGTGATCCCACCGACGGGACAGACCGTGGCTGACTTGCCACGCAAGAAGGGCCAACGCGTGCCGACGTTCCCGATCACCCACGTCCACGAAGCGGACAAGCCGAAGTCGAAGGGCTTTCTAGGCGGTCTCTTTGGTCGCAGCCGGCGTCGTTAGATCAGCGTTTGGCGGCATAGCGGCGTGCGGTTCGATCGGTCGGTCATCATAGCGTGATGGCTGAGAGCCCGAGATTTCTGGCTTGCCCACTCGTAGGGAATGCCGATAATCCGGGTTCCCGCACGGATTGCCGGCGTCTTCACCACACTCTTTCGACAAGGAGGCGAGTCATGCCTCGCAATCGCGTCTACGAAAATGCCGCCACCTGCATCGGTGATACGCCGATGATCAAGATCAATCGCCTTGTGCCCGAAGGCCACGCAACGGTCTTCGCCAAGTGCGAGTTCTTCCAGCCGCTCAATAGCGTCAAGGACCGCATTGGCGCCGCGATGATCGAAGCCGGCGAACGCGACGGCCACATCACGGCTGATACGCACATTGTCGAACCGACCAGTGGCAACACGGGCATCGCCCTGGCGTTTGTCTGTGCGGCGAAGGGTTACAAGCTGACGCTGACCATGCCCGAGTCGATGTCGGTTGAACGGCGGGCGCTACTGCGAGCAATGGGCGCTGAGTTGGTGCTCACGCCAGCAGCCGAAGGCATGAAAGGCGCCATCGGCAAAGCGACCGAAATGGCGGCAGAGGCGAATTGCTGGATGCCCCAGCAGTTCGAAAATCCAGCCAACCCGGCGATCCATGAAAAGACGACCGGCCCCGAGATTTGGGAAGACTCCGGCCACGAGATCGACGCCATCGTCGCCGGCGTTGGCACTGGTGGCACGATCACCGGGTCAAGTCGTTTTCTAAAGGGGAAGAACTCAGATTTCAAAGCCATCGCTGTTGAGCCGACCGATTCGCCGGTTATCTCTGGCGGCGCGCCGGGTCCGCACAAGATTCAGGGCATCGGCGCCGGGTTCATTCCTGGCAACTTAGACACCAATCTTGTCGACGAAGTTTTGCAAGTGAGCAACGAAGAAGCCTTCCAGTGGGCCCGCCGTTTGGCTCGCGAGGAGGGCATCATGGGCGGCATCTCGAGCGGCGCCAACATCTGTGCCGCCGCGAAAGTGGCCGCCCGACCCGAAATGGCCGGCAAGCGAATCGTCACCATCATGTGTTCGCTCGGCGAACGCTACCTGTCGACGCCGCTGTTCGAGGGATTAACTGGCTGATCCCATGCATTCTGGCTAAACTCAACGCATGGGAATTACACACGTCACGGCGAAGCTAGCCAGCACTCGCGATACTGGGGATCCGTACGAAGCCGATTTCCTAGTCGACACCGGCGCTTTGCACTGCCTTGCCCCCGCCTCAGAAGTCGAGAAAGCAGGCATCCAGCGGCGTTCAAAACGCAGCTATGAGTTGGCCAACGGCGAGTTGGTTGAATTTGAAGTTGGATTTGCAGAGCTGTCCGTACTAGGCGAGCAAACCGTCATCGAGGTCATTTTTGGCCCTGAGAACGCAGAACCGATTCTCGGAGTGCTCGCCCTGGAGAGCCTTGGAATCGTTGTCGACCCGGTCAGCCAAACCCTCAAGCGGTTGCATGCTTTTCCGCTGAAGTGAAGCGCCTTGCTGCTTCGCGTTTCTAGGAATGCGTCCGGCCAGCGGCGAAGTTGTGACTCTCTTCGTCAGCCGCAACCGCAGGCTGCGTTTCGGCGTCCTTGGCGGCTCACCTGCCAACACCTACGATAGAGGTGTGTCAAAGACGCCCTCGCCAACTCGCCCTCGCCTTCCCCAATGGCTCCGCGCTCAGCCGCCGAGCGGGGAGGCTTTGCAGATTTTCAATCGCACGCGGGGCGCCGTGGATGGGGGCGAACTGCATACGGTTTGCGAAGAAGCCCGCTGTCCGAACATCCACGACTGCTGGGCACGCGGTACGGCGACGTTCATGGTCGCGGGGCAGGAATGCACCCGCGGCTGCCGATTCTGCTCCGTAAAGACGCTCAAGGCGCCACCGCCACTCGAAGCCGACGAGCCGGAGCGACTTGCCGATGCCGTCGAGCGAATGAAGCTCGACTACGTGGTGATCACCGTGGTCGACCGGGACGACCTGCCCGATGGCGCCGCGATGCACTATCGGGCATGCATCGACGCGGTGCATCGTCGACTACCAACTTGTGGCGTTGAACTGCTTGGTAGTGATCTGCGTGGCGATCTCGATACGCTCTCGCGAATGCTCGACGGGGCGCCACTCAGTGTGTTTGCTCACAACGTCGAGTGTGTCCCGCGATTGGATAAGCTGGTTCGCGACCCAAGGGCATCCTTCGACCAGAGCCTGGCAGTTCTCTCGCACAGCCGGAAAGTTAGGCCTGATCTGCCAACCAAGAGCAGTCTGATGGTGGGTCTTGGCGAGACTGACGAAGAAGTTGTCGACGCCATGCAGCGGCTTCGGTCGGTTGATGTCGAGCTGCTAACGCTTGGCCAGTACATTGCTCCTGGCCGACCGGGCGAACGCTATCTGCCGGTGGATCGGTATGTCCACCCCGAGGTGTTCAACGAGTGGGCAGACGCTGCCTACGGTATGGGGTTCAAAGCGGTCGCCGCGGGGCCGATGGTTCGCAGTTCTTTTCGAGCGGGACTCTTGCTCGAAGCCGCCCGTTCTGGCGTGCGGGTCGACGCCAATTTGACCGAATCGGCGCCCGTTCACACGGAGCCGAGAATCGATGTGTCGGTCGAGTCTCTGACGGCGAATTTTCCCAGCCGTCGCTAAGCGGCGGCGATGCTTTTTCAGCCGGCGTCGCCAAGGCAATAGCGTCGGCGCTTGAGCTCGAATCTACAGCGTTGGCCTCGTCGCTAGTCGTGTCGGCGGTTGCCGTGCTCAGCCGTTCTGCGAGAATCACGATATGCTGCCTCGCTTTTCCTTACGCAACGCCTTGCTGCTGCTCTCGGCCGGTTCGCTACTTGCGCTCATCGTGCGTGCTGCGTTGCGACAGGAGGTCTGGGCAATCGGCGTGTCGATAGGCGTCGGATCGCTGGTGTTGGCACTCCTAGTGCATGCCGGTCTGTATTGCATCGCATGTTTGTTTCGCACCGCGGTGCCCGGGCCGCAAAAGGTAGTGCAACCTGCGTCGCAACTACGGGGCGATGCTTCCACGACCCCAAGCGACGAGGCCTAGCTTGCCGGCACTTATTTGCAAGATCGTCGCCGCTTTCCTCGTTGCATGCCGGGCGTCTGCTATTCCTACGCTTATATGCGTGGCCGCCCTGGCGGCCACGGCGACCTGCCATGCTGAATCGGATAGCGTCATCGTACTTCCGCCATCAGCGAGTGCAT
>JBCDCL010000311.1:0-4648 GCA_039182175.1 Planctomycetota bacterium | reverse complement strand
GGGCGAGCATCGCCACCAACTTGTTCGACAGCAGCCGGACTTCTTGCCGGCCATCGAGATTGAAATCCTCGGCAGCGATCTCGACCCAATCGCCAGCCTTGCCTTCGTACTGATCCATCAAGTTGTCGGCGGCGATCAGGTGGTTGTAGACCGCGTTGCGAAGGTGCGGCAGATAGACGCCACCAAACGCCCCGTGCCAATAGCTGCAGTTGCACTGGCCGCGGTAGAGTTCGGTCTTGGCGTAATCCAGTAGCTCGCTGTCGCCAGCCGCCGCCTGGCGAAGCGTGTGCAGCCGGTTGCTCACCAACTGCATACGGGCGTACATCTCGTTAGTCTCGGGATAGCGGGCCTTGAAGTTCCGCCAGTAGCCGCCGCGGACGAACGGACCGATCGCATCCCACTTGCCGTGATCTTGCAGATCGTGGATGGCGTCGTGCTGATTGTTTTGCTGCACCGCAGGCAGCGCCCACTCGGTCATCTCGCGGTAGCTGCACTCGGGAATGTACAGCTTGCCGAGCGGCGGGACGTTGTCCAATGCTTCGCTGGGAGTGGTCGTTTTGAGCCAATCGCCGTTGTGCGCGAGGGCGTCGAAGAAACGAGTCAGCCAGCCGTTGTCGTAGACGTGCTCTTTGGTGTCGGGCCAGGTGCCGAGCTTTTCGCCATCGTCGCCAAACATAACCACGGCGCCCGGCGACTGCTGGGCGATGCCCCGCAAGTGATCGATCGTCTCGTGCGGCTCGGCGAAGGGAATGGTGTATCGCAGCCGTTCGCTACCTGGGAAGACCGAAATAATCCGGCCGTTGTCTTCGGTGACGTAGTAGCCGTGCAGTTGGTCGTCGGTCCAGCCGGCGTTGCGGAAGTGAAAGTCGTCCAGAATGGTGTACTCGATGCCTGCGTCGGCAATTTGGCTGGTGAGCGATTGCTCCCACACCCGCTCGGGCATCCACATACCCCGTACCTTGGCGCCAAGCCGGTTGGTAAGCCACGCCGTGTAGCTTTCGATCTGCCCGATCCGATCCCGTGGCGGAATCATCGTCATGATCGGCTCGTAGAACGGCCCGCCGAGAATTTCGATCCGGCCCTGTTCGACCAGCTTGGCGACGCGGTCCAAGTACTCCGGATGGGCATCGGCAAGCCAATCCATCAACGAACCGCTAGTGTGCAGACCGATGGCCAGCGACTCGTACCGTTCAAAGACATCCAAAAACGGTAGGTAGCTGTCTTGGTAAGCTTCTTCGCAAACGTGATCGAAGTTGCCAATCGGTTGGTGGTTGTGCAGCACCAATAGCAAGCGGACGGAAGGACTCATGAAGTTCTCGTGATCGTTCTTGATGTTCGCTCTAGCAACGTGGTTGGTTGCTAATAGTCCTGGCAAATTTGACGCTGCGGTTGGTCTGCCTGCCAGGCGGTTGACGCACAGCTCGGGCCATTGCCAAGCACCCCAGCCTTGGAGCCGTCAGGACCGCCATCCTAAACCGAGACGGAACGGCCCGTCCATGCGCTAGGAGCCTAGCAAGCCGAGAAACTTACCACCGCCTGCGGCGCCATCGCTGCGACCCGTAAACCAACCCGGGGCGACGCAGTTTACTCGACCCGCAGTCGTTGCCTCCGCTTGGGGCAGTTTATTCGATCGGGAAGGGGCGCCGCCAGCATGATGCTTATTCGGACCGGAACGACCCGATTTGTCGCCGCAAGTTAGCGGCCGCCCGCTCAGGCGATAGGACATTCATAAACAGACCGGTCGCCAGCTCGAGCCCAGCAAGCGACGCCACGCGTGGGACGATCTCCATACGCCAATGCCCCTCGCCCGGTTCGCCACCAGACGCCAGCACGCCGCCAGGCGTTGTGTGGATGATCAGGTTGTAGCCATGCGGGACGATTTGGGACTCGATCGCGCGGATGAGCGGCAATAGCTGCCTAGCCAGTGTCTCGGCCGCAGCCGGCGAATCGGCCAGGCTTTCGAACCGCGGCGTGTGCTCGGTGGGCAAGAGCCAGGTCTCGTACGGTTGCCGGCTCGCCGATGGGCAGAAGGCAAGCCACTCGTCCCAATCGCCCACCACGCGGTCCCTGTCTTGCCGGACGGCGGCGATACGATCGCACCAACCGCAGGCACCCTGCTGTTGTTGGCGATACGCTGCCAAGCGAGCTTGCTCGGCTTCGATGTGCGGCGGGACCGACGGCAGCGCGATCAGCTGGCTATGCAGATGATGCAACGACGCTCCCGCCGAGGCGCCAACGTTTTTGAAGAGCAACCGGTAGGGCAGCCCCGCATCAGCGGCCAGCTCTGCCATCCGCTCTGCATAGACAAGCAGTACACGAGCAAACTCGGCGACCGACAACTGCCCGGTGCGTTGCAAGTGGCGCCGCGACTCGATTACCACTTCATGCACGCCCTGCCGCGCGACAGGATCGATCGCGGGGTACTTATTGGGAATGGTCCGCGTCTGCCACGCCCCATCGGCATCAATGGTTTCATGCGTGGCGTGTGGCGTGCGGGCTTCGTTGCCGGGGCAGAAGACGCAGTCCTCGCGCGGTGTGGTATCGTCCGCTTCAGAGTCGACCGCCGGCGAATACTCGTTCGGCCGGCCCGAGCGATTCTCGGCGATGATTACCCGCCGACCGGTGAGCGGATCTTCGCGAAGTTCGCTCATAAACAGTCGGCGGTGGGCAGTCGGCAGTGGGCGGTAGGCAGCTGCAAGCGGCTAGCTTCTGTTAGCCGATTAGCGGTTGCTCGACGCGGGCGAGGGTCTCTTCGTATAGCTCGACGTATCGCCGTGCGCTGCGGGCCCACGACCAGTCTTGCCGCATGCCGGTTTGAACAATTTGATTCCAAACCGGCGGATCGCGGTACGCCTGGCAGGCGCGATCGATCGCCATCGTCAACGCATAGGCAGACGCATCGGCGAAAGAGTAACCATTGGCTGTGCCGTCGGCCAGCGTCTGGTCGTTGGCGTCAGTGATGGTGTCGGCGAGGCCGCCCGTTTCGCGGACAATTGGCGGCGTGCCGTACTTCAGGCTGTACATCTGGTTGAGCCCGCACGGTTCGTACCGACTTGGCATCAAGAACATATCGGCGCCCGCTTCGATGCGGTGGGCCAGCTCGTTGGAAAAGCCTAGCTTCACTGCTACCCGCTCTGGGTATTCGCGGGCAAGTTGCGATAGCAAATCGTGGTACTTTTGATCGCCCGTGCCCAAGAGCACCCACTGAGCGTCCATCTGCTTGGCCCAACGGGGCAGAATGTCGGCAATCAGGTCAAAGCCCTTTTGATCGGCCAGTCGCCCGACGCTCGCCAGGATTGGGAGGTCCGGATTCGTCGGCAAGCCCATCTCGGCCTGCAGCGCCGCCTTGCAGGCTGCCTTGCCCTCTCGCCAATTGTCGGGGCCGTAGTTGGCGGCAATGTGGGTGTCGATCTCCGGATTCCACTGCGTGTAGTCGACGCCATTAAGCACGCCAAATAGATCGCCCGCGCGATGCTCGAGCACGCCTTCCATGCCGCAACTCATCGGGGGCGATTTGATCTCCTCGGCGTAACGCGGACTAACCGTGCTGAGCGTATCGGCGAACGTTAAGCCACTCTTCATGAAATTCAACTGGCCGAAGAACTCCATCGCTTGCCAATTGAAGTGCTCCCAACCGACGCCGGTCAGTTCCATATCCCAGTGCCAAAACGAGCCCTGATACGCCAGGTTGTGAATCGTAAAGAGCGTGGCGATCGAATCGTAGGGCGGGCGGCCTGCATAGATCGTCTTCAAATAGGCCGGCAGCAAACCGGTTTGCCAGTCGTGGCAGTGCAGTAGTTCCGTCTGTAGGTCGAGCTTTTTGACGGCTTCCAACACCGCCCGACCGAAGAAGACGAACCGCTCGCAGTTGTCGTGGTAATCGCGATCACCATCGCGGTAAAGTTCGTCGCGATAGAAATAGTCGTCCTGCTTGACCAAATAGACCGGCACATCGCTGCCGGGCAAGTGGCTGCGTAGGAACTCGCCGCCGACCAGCTTGCGACCGATGGGCGCCTCGAACCGGATGCCGGTCGATTCGATCGGCTGGCCCGACTCCAATGCATGCCGAAAGCCGGGCAGGATCACCGTTGGGTTTTGGCCCAAGTTGGCAAGTTCGATCGGCAAGGCGCCACACACGTCGCCCAGGCCACCGGTCTTGCAAAAGGGCGCCGCTTCGGTTGTCGCAAAGAGAATATTCACGGCTGTGGCCTGGGGCACTGCGGAAGGCGTCGGTAGAAGAGGAGGCGACTGCCTCCCGTACGATATCAAATTCGGCGAATACGAGCGTCCCTCTGCGGCCCTTTCGCCTTGCCTGACCGGCAGACTTTGCCATGTCCGTCGGCTATTCCGCCTGATCGTTACAGCCCGCCGCTGGCCTGTCGAAGTGGAGCGAACGCCTCGTGCGGATTGCCGGCTTGGCAAACTTTAACGGCTCTAACGGTTTTCGCGGACATGCCGGTCGTCGGGGTCGATAACCCCAATACGGTATGCCCTTACCCGGCACGCCAGCATCGATCAGGCGAACAACAGCGATAGAGACTCCAATGCGTGCTCGTGTGTGTCGACTGCTAGTCATCTGCTTGATCGTCGCCTCGTCGATGCTCACTCGCGCGGCGGCTGTCGATGGTCAGACAATCCGCCGCCTGCC
>JBCDCL010000310.1:0-4662 GCA_039182175.1 Planctomycetota bacterium | reverse complement strand
TTTGATGGCGCTCGAAAAGCTAGAACCGCGGACCGCCATCAAGCTCAATCTTGGAACGGGCCGCGGCGCCAGCGTCCGCGAGGTGATCGACTGCGTGGAAAAGGTGACCGGCAAACCAATCGCAACGGTCGAAGGGGAGCGACGCGAGGGCGATCCGCCCGAGTTGGTCGCCAATCCTGATACGGCTGAACAAGTCATTGGCTGGCGAGCCGAGCACGACAACATTCGCGATGTCGTTGCATCGGCGTGGAGTTGGCACCAGTCGCATCCCAATGGGTTCGATGACTAGCTCGCACGCCTGGTAGCGAGGCGATTGGCCCTTCTGTCCGTACGGGCCTGCTACTCTCTAAGGCTGTGCCATAAGCGTCGCCACGACGCCTGCTAGCAAAGCAACCGCTGTTGTGTCGCAGGCCGATCTGCTGTATTCGCCCCTCTCGGCGAATACGAACAACCGTTCCGGCCTGCGCTCGCCGACGCAGCGAGACGGAATCTTCGACGCAGCAGCGGCCTATGTTCAGTGCAGCAGCAGTCTCTCGCCTATCTCCATTCGCCAAGCTAGCGCTGTGGGCGATCGCCGTCGTAGTGATCGCGGGCGCCGTGCAACTCTTGGCGGTGACGCTGGGGCTCAATTTCTCAGTCTTTGAGAAGCAGACCGGCAGCGTCGTCGCTATCCTGATCGCTTTCGCCTGCTTGCTAGTAATGATGGCGGTTGAGAGTCGCCCCATGGCGGACTACGGTTTGGTTGCTGACGCAAAATGGCGCCAGCGGGCAATGCATGGCGTGGGAATCGGCGCCGGTTTTTATTTGGCGTACTGCGTATTCGTTTGCTGGATAGGCGTCTTCGAATTGCATCCAGAATCGTCCACACCGGTCCGCTGGCTAAAGTCCGCAGCCGCTATCTGGTCGGCAGCGCCGGTGGCGATTACGCAGCAGATTATTTTCAGTGGTTACTTGCTCACTACGCTGCGTGACCGCCACTCTCAGCCGATGGCGATTCTTGTGCCTGCGATTCTGTTTGCATTGGCCACCGGCTCAGCAACGGAAAATGGGCTCGGTAGCGTCGTCGGTGGGCGACTCTTCGTCGGAACGCTCTTGATTCAAACGCTACTCGGCATGCTGCGATTGCGCACCGGCAGCATTGTGCTACCTGCTGGGTTGTTGGCGGGTGCGATTATGATTCGCAAAGTGAGTTCCACGTCGCGACTGATCGACGCTGACTGGCACAACGCCGACCTGTGGTGGACCGCCCCGCACGGCGATCCCCGCCAAGCGGCAGCGATGTGGTGCTTCCTTGCCATCGCAATCGTAGGCGTTGGAATCTCGCTCTGGCGGAACGGCGAATGCCGCCTTGAGGCCAACTCCGATGTCGACGCGAGCTTCAAGCGCTACATGCCCTTTTCCAACTTGTTTGGCCTAGCGACGCTCGACCGATGGGTGGTGTTGCTGTGGCAGGCAAAGTTTCGGATCGGCTTACTGTACATCCCTCGGCTGATTGTGTCGCTGATCGGCTCAGCGGCCTTCACGCTGCTGGCTTTGCCAGAACGACTGATCGCCCCTCTGCTGCTCCGCCATGAAGTACCACCGCCGATCTTTATCGTTGGCATGCCGCGGAGTGGCACGACGCACCTGCACAATTTGCTGGCGCTCGACCCGCAGTTTCGCTCGCCACGAAACTACGAAGTCTTCAATCCCCACGGATTCCTCACGGGTTGGCTCACCACCGCGCTGCTAACGCCAATCCTCACGTGGCGGCGGCCGATGGACTCGGTGCAGATGACCATTTTCTCCGCCCAAGAAGAAGAATTCGCTTTGGCGGCAATGGGCAGCCCGTCGCCATACTGGGGGTTTTGCTTGCCTAAAGAGATCGATCGCCACGACCGATATTGGCGACCGGAAGGCTTCACGATAGCAGAACGAAATCGCTGGCAACGGCACTACCGGCTGCTGCTTCGCAAGCTGACGCTACGCTCGCCGCTGCATCCGCGTCGGCGACGGCCGCTGCTGAAGAATCCCGCCAATACGGGGCGTGTCTCGATGCTCAAGGCGTTGTTCCCCGAGGCGAAGTTCGTTCACATAGTTCGCCACCCCGATGCGGTGTGGCAGTCGAACCAACGCCTTGCCGAGCATGGTCTGGCAGTCTTTCAGTTGCAGGATCCAGCCCCACAAGACAACTACGCCACACGATCGCTTGCCAACTACAGACAACTCGTCGACGCCTACAACACCGACGTCGATCGGCTGCTGCCCGAAGACGCTGTGGAACTACGCTTTGAAGACCTCGAAGCCGATCCGAAGGCAACGATCATGGCAATCTATCAGCAGTTGAAGATCACCCCATCGCCAGAGTTCGAGCCTCGGCTACAGACGTACTTGGATGGCATTAGCGGTTATCGCAAGAATCGATTTCCGACGCTAAGCGATCAACAACGGCAGCAGATCCGCAATGTGATGGGCCCGTATCTCGCTGCCTGGGGCTACGATTCGTTGCATGTTGGGAAAGAAGCGGATACGCGAGTCGAAGCCGCTTAACGGTGTCGTCGGTTGCGAGTCAGGAGTCGGGCGAACTAAACTGAAGTCTTCGCAAAACGCCCTCCGACGACGCCTTCCGCTTTGCAATGCCCCGCCCTCTCGATCCGACACACTCGCTTGCGTGTCGATTGCTGCAAATCGCTGTCGTTTGCCAGTGCTTCGGCAATGCGTGGTGGTTCGGCATGGTCGGAGAGACGCCCCTCTTCGCGTGGCTGTGGGGCGAACCCGAGGTCGGTGGCTTCGGACTTTCTGAGGCGACCGTTGTCGTCATTCACCAAACTCTGGCCGTCTTCTGGCTGGTTGCTGGCCTGCTCATCGCGTGGCGACCCCTGCGTCCACTGCTGGCAACGCTGACGCTCCTGCAACTCACCATCGCAGTCGCCATGGCGGCGACCGCGTCAGGTTTTCGACTCGACACGTCATGGCTACCAACGTCGCTGACGTGGCTAGCCGACGCGTTTCCGCTGCTGTCTCAGTCGACCCGTATCGCGACGCCGGCTGCGCTGATGATGCTGGTTGGAAAACCCAGTGGCGAGGAGACCCGTCAGGCGCCCGCTGGTTTCGCTTTCGCCTGTCTTCGATGGTGCGTGGCGATCACGTTTGCCGCCCATGGGGTCGAGGCGCTGCAGCACTACCATGTTTTTAGCGACATGAATATCACCGCGGCTCGCAACCTATTGGGAACTGATATTTCGGAGTCGACATCGAACCAAATTCTCGTCGCGATTGGTATCATGGATGTGCTGGTGGCTGCGGTAGCAGCTGTCATGCGATCGCCGCTGGCTGCTGGCTATATGACCATCTGGGGTCTAATCACCGCCGCGAGCCGCGTGGTGGTTTACGGAGTGGCGATCGGCGCTTGGGGATTCGCGACCCGTGCTCCGCACTTCCTGGCGCCCGCAGCCTTGCTAGCGATATGGCTCAGCCATAAGCAACCTGAAAGCGAATACGCCAGTCAACCGACCTCAGAATCTAGCGACTGATGACTACTCGTTCCGCAATACTGGTTTCCGGCCTGTTCTGGTGCGTTGTAGCCCTGCTCAATCACAACGCCTTTGGATCAGACTCATTGTCGCACGTTCGTGTCGTTTGGCGAGGCGATGCTGCGACTCAGGCGATTGTCTCTTGGAGCACCGCCACGGCCGGGGATGTCCATGCACTGCAGATTCGCGCGGCGGGTGAAGAGACCTGGAACACGATTCCATGCGAACAAAACCTGACGCTCGGCGAATCGAGCGACGCTGACGCTGCCGACGCCGCCTTATCGCCGTTGCACATCCACCACGTCCCGCTGGCGAACCTTAAACCGGCAACCAAGTACGAAATCGTAGCCGTCAGCGATCTAGTAAAATCCAGTACCTTCTCCTTTACCACGGCGCCCGCGGACAACCGACCGACGCAACTCCTGTACGGTGGCGATTCCCGCTCCGGCTGGGAGCATCGTCAAAAAATGAACCGGCTGCTGCAGAGGCTCGTCACCGAAGCCGAACGGCAGGGGCGTCCGCCGGTGCTCGCTCTGGCTCACGGCGGGGACTTCGTTAATCGAGGTCATCGAATCGATCAGTGGCGCCAATGGCTGGACGATCACGAATTAACTACGAGCGACGAGGGGCGGTTGCTGCCAATTATCCCGACGCGTGGCAACCACGACTACGGCGAGCCCTTCAACGCCATTTTTGGTTTCCAGGCAGGTGACGCCAACTACTACACGACGCAGCTTTCTCCTGCCATTCGGTTGCTCACCCTCAACACAGAAACAACCACGGCCGGCGATCAACGCAATTGGCTCGCAAGCGAATTGACGACAATAGCCCCCATTAGTCGGTGGTTGCTATGCCAATATCACAAGCCAGCATTTCCCGCCGTGAAGGTGCCAAGCGGCGCCCTGACGAACTGGGTCCCCCTGTTCGAGCAGTACGATGTCGACTTGTGTCTAGAGGCAGATGGACACTGCATCAAGCGAACGCCACCGATTCGCAATAATCGCATTGACCCCACGGGAGTGGTTTACGTCGGCGAGGGAGGCCTAGGCGTTGGTCAACGCACGCCCAAGACGAATCGCTGGTACTTGCAACCACCGGCCGTGACCGGACGCGGGCACCATGTCCACCTACTGACATTCGATCGCGATCG
>JBCDCL010000309.1:0-4665 GCA_039182175.1 Planctomycetota bacterium | reverse complement strand
TGTAGGTCGGTGTCAAATTCGCCGTTACTCAACAGTCTGTTCCGCAGAGCAGTAGTCGCGGTTTACGCAGGTCAGGATTCGATTCGCGAAGCAAGATCAGAGGCGTCACGGCCCTGGCGCCGGGGGGATGATGGGCGCCGCACCGCGTGTCGCACTACCGCTCGAGCCGCCGGCGATGACGCCGTCGGTCCGCGTGCCGGAGTAGAAGTTGGTCAGATTCGTAGGCCACGGCCCGAGATTCGCCGGCAGTTCCGTCACCGGAATGCCTTCAGCCAGTTGTTCGAGCCGATCTTCGGTAAAGACGCGGTCAAGGCGAGGGACGGTATCGACCATCTCGGTCGAAGTGAAGAATTCCGTCGGGTTGTACGCTGCGAGGTTTTCCTCGGTCAGGGCGAAGCCATCGGCAACCGCCACTTCGCGCGTGATGCCGAAGAGTTCGATCGCCATGTTGGTGTAAACCCGTTTGACGTACTGCCCCACCTGGCCAGCGAAGTTGGTCGAGATCTCCATCTCTTTCCGATTCTCCGTATGCTGCATCGCTTCGGAGAGAGACATCAGGATTAGCCCCGCCCACCGCCTGAGAAAAGGATTGCGGACTTTGAAGTAGGGCGTCGGATAGACGCGGAAGACTTCGCCTGCCGGCCGGGCATGCTGCACTTCTAGGTTGTCGGCGCCTGGCGGCACGGCGCGGCCCGCAAGAATGTTCGCTGCTCGCAGGTAGAGTTTGTGAATCCGTTTGCAAGTGTTGATCGAGGGCGGGATCCGCAGATCGACATCCTCGTGGTGCATGATGTGAAACAGATTGCGGCCAACTAGATCGACCCAATCGAGCACCTGGGGGTTGAGACTGCCAACGTCGTTCGACCAATTGGGCACAGCGTAGCCGGCTTCGCCGAAGACGCCGACGTTGTACCAAAGCACAGAATCGGTGTTGGTGATGGGCATGATGTTTGCGGGTGTTTTGTGGCGGTGACGAGTGAGTGTTTGTCCGTTTCCGGTTTGCTAACCGCTGGCATTGAGCTGCTGCTTAATCAGCGAGTCGAGCGTGGTCAGCACCTCGACCGACCCGGGATACTTGCGAGCGACCTGCTCGCTGGCCCATTGATGCGCTCGGGCAAAGCCGTCTGTTTCATAGGGGACGTAGTGGGTCTCGGTCGTGGTCCGTTGTGGAGGCGGCGGCGTGTCGACGGCGATCGGTCGCTGGCGTTGTTCACTCCACGCATAGCGTTGCTCGTGGCTCGTTAAACGGTCGGACGGATCGGCTTTGGAGGGCGGTTGCTCATGTTCTGGTTGGAAAGGGTTCAGCCCGCGGCCCTCCTCGGCCGCGGCGACGAAGACGCTTACGAAGTCGCCGGCGGGCGATTATCCCGATGGCCAGCACCGCCAGACCGGTCGGCCCGCCAATGCCCAAGGCGCCCAGGACAACTTGCATCGTCGACAGCGACCGTAGCGGCCCTCCAAGTTCCGTCAGCCGCTGTCCCGCCGCCTGCCGTGCGGCTTGCCTTGCCGCGTTCACCGTCTCGCGAGCAGACAGGCGAATTCGGTCGAGCAGCGTTGCTTGCTGTTGCACGCCTGCTTCGCGAAGGTCTTGCAATTCGGTCTTGGCGGCAAAAGCCTCTAGTTCGCTTCGCTTGACGCAGTCCCCATCGCAAGAGCACGAAGCGAAACGATCGACTCGCTGCTCTAGCTTGGCGATGCGATCCTCTGCCACGCCTGCCGGCTTTCGCGGGGTAACACGCACCATCCCCTGGGCGTCACGTTGCGGGGCGCCATCCTGTTGCGGAATACGGCTGAGCAGTCGGGTGATAGGACGACCGACGACGGCGTAGCTAACGCCACGGCTGACTCCCCAGACAACGCCCACCAACTCCCGGGCCGCGTTTAGCACCGGCCCGCCACTGTCGCCACTACGAACCGATCCCCGTAACTTGATGCTTGGCGACGCGGCGCCGATGGGCGTTGAGTAACCGATGATCGGGCCGGTGATTGTCTGGTACCGGCCATCGCCGCCCAGTCCACCAGCGGTTAGCAAACCCGTTGCTGCTGCCGACGAAACAGCCTGCGGCCGGCGATTCGGCGGATTGATTTCTAGCAGTGCTAAGTCGTGCTGCTTATCGGTCGCCACGAGCCTGGCAGCAAACGTGGCGCCATCGCCGAAGACGACTTGTGATCCGCTACTAGAATCCACGAACAAATGATGGCAGGTCAGGACGTAGCTGCGGCTGGAGCGGATGGCAACTAGCGTGCCCGTGCCGAAGTTGGCGCCACGTGGCGAACGGGCAATCACTCGGCAAACCGTTGCCGGCGTCGGCTGCTCGACGGCAGGTGGAGCCGAACGCCAGCCCGGCGTGGGGCAAATGCCGCCGATGCACTGGGCTTTGCAATCGCCAGCCGCCGAAAGAGCGATCGCGACGCAAAGCAGTGCGTAGGCTAGCCAGCTTATTGTGTTGCGAGCAACGCTCAAGTCACTCTCCCGACAGGGTAAACCGGTACTGATAAAACGGACTCCGTGCGAGATCGGCTGGCTCGGTCAACCGATCCGCCAGGTGGGGCGTTGGATCGACGCCACCACCCAAACGGTCTGCCATGGCGCACGCTTGGCTGCAAAAGGGCGGACGGTGGTCGATGGCCGCGTCCTCGGTTTCGGCCCGCACAAAGGTGCGTACGATTGGCAGGTGAAGCATCGCCGCGGCCAATACCGAAGCGTATCCATAATCACACCCTGCCAGGCGACGGAAGAACTCGGTCGACCTCGTTCGATCGAAGTCTGGCCAACGATTGCTTGGATTCGCTCGAAAAACATCAATCGCGCCGGGGTAGCGTTTCACTTGGCTTTCCAACGTCACCGCTCGCCCGCCATACCATTCCCGCACTTCGAGGCACATCAACTGATCGCCCCACCACGCGGCTTTGGCGGCATGCGAGTGCTCGCCTCGCCCGGCGATGGCAATCAATCCGCGGCTCTTGAATAAGAGGAGGTCGGCATTGCCGATCTGCAGACGCGCATCTCGCAACGTAACCAGACGCATTTTTGGCATCGCACGGGACTCGCCAGAGGTTCGCAATGGGCACGAAAAAAGCCCGGCGTGAGAACAATGCTTCTCACGCCGGGCTCGTTTGAATACTGGGGCGGCGGGCGCCTCAGCTACATTCGATGCCGTAAACTCAACGCACTAAAGATACGCGAAGTCGTGGCCCAATTGCTACGAAAAAATCGTGGCGCCGTTAGCGGCCAATCGCGGGCGCGCCACTCGCCATCCGGCCCGGCGTGCCCCCTTCGACGATGCTGAACTCGGCCCAAACGGGCAGGTGGTCGGAGACCATCAATGCCTGCTCGCGAGTGAGACCGTACTGCTGCTCAAGGTCGAAGACCCCGGCACGACCGGTGAACTCGGTTGTCGAACCGCGATTCACCAAGATGTTGTCATGCAGTTTGTTCTTGCGTGTGTTGGTCGGCTGGTCGCGAATCACCGGATAGATGCCAGGGATTCTTCCCAGCGCACGGAGGTCGCGGGGCTCTAGTTGCCGCTGCGAGGATCGAGCGACGCCAAAACTACCCGCAGCGGGCTTGATGGATACTGCTGTGTTGAGATCGCCGAGCAAGATCACATCGTCTTCGCCCGGCCCGTATCGCCGCACGACGTCGAGAACCTGTGCAAGAGCGTCAAGTTCTTGATCGGTCTCATCGGGGTCGGTGTGCGTGTTTACGAGGATAAACGTAAACGGATTAGCTACGCGAGTGGCGAACATTGCCACGAACGGCTCGCGATGCAGCAGGTCATTGGCATCGTCGTTCACGGTGTAGATCAGGTTGGGATTTACCTGGATCGTGGCCGTATCGTAGAGGTAGGCGTACTGCTCTTTACTATTGGATCGCCCGAGACGCTCGCCAACAAGTCGCGAATAACGCCTGCCACCGGCGTTAACGTAGTCACGCAAGAACTTGTCGATGAAGTAGGCGTCCTTCGTCCGGATTTCCTGGATAGCCACAATGTCGAACTGCTGCACGATTGCCGCCAGCGTCCGCATGACGTTCATGTTCGACGCCTTCGAATCGCCGAAGACCTGGATGTTGTACGTCGCAATTCGAATGACCGAAGACGGCGCCACCGGCGTTGGAGCGAAGCCGGGGGCGGCGCTGTCGTAGCCCTGCCCTACGGCGCCATTAACCGCTGGGGCGCCATAGCCTTGCTGAGGATATTGATATTGGTTGCTCGCGGCGCCTTGCACTACGCTGCCAGCGGCGCCAACCACACGCTGTACGTCGGCCGGCTTCCAGCCATTGAGAACGGCGTAGCCGCCACCCAGAACGGCCGCCAGCATTCCAAGAGATAAAAGCCTTTGCACGGCGCCCCTCCTTGGGCACTGCGAGATGTCTTGTCGTCTCTCGTTGTTGATCGGATATCCACAGCCTGGACGCCAACCTTGGCAAACTGCGGCGAGAGAATCGAGTCAATAAAATAGAGCGCGTGGCCGTTTGTGCCCAGGCGAGTTGCTGGCGCCGATCGGAAGCCGACGCCAGCGTCGCTAGCAGTGGCCGCGTTGCTACTTGGTTGCTTCGCGGACCAGATGGCCTAGCGTCGGCAAAATCACTTGCTGCATCGCGAGGCGAACTGCTGCTGGCGAGCCTGGCATCGTCAGCACTACCGTTTGTCCGGCGACGCC
>JBCDCL010000308.1:0-4686 GCA_039182175.1 Planctomycetota bacterium | reverse complement strand
CGTCACGAATGGGGTCAAAGATCGCTCCCGCCAACGGTTGGCCATCACGGACGACGGCGACCGAAACGCCAAACGCAGGAAAATCGTGCAGGTAATTCGTAGTGCCATCCAGGGGATCGACCACCCAGCAAAGCTTGTCGGAATCGGGCGGCGTGCTCAGGTTCGCCGACTCTTCACCCACAAAGGCGTGATCGGGGTAGCGATCGCCTAGTAGAGCGCGGATGGCATTTTGAGAGGCAACATCAGCGTCGGTCACGTAGTCGCTAGGGCCCTTTTCGCGGACCTCGAATTTGCCTCGCCAATTGAGCAGCTCTCGACCACCAGCCAGAGCGGCCTGTTTGGCAACGTTGGCTAGTTCGTTCAGCTCTTGGATGGTCAGGTGTTTGTCAGTCAAACGCGAACTCGCCATTGCGAAGGATGTTGATTGTTCATCTGCCGATGACGGATGGGCAGTGTTGGCAGCGCGGAGATCAAGGCATTTGCCGCTGCGTCGACGCCTGCCTTGCCTAGCAAGGTTCGAATGACCTCCGGCTGGCGGGAATAGTCTGGCATCTGCCGGCGAAGGAAGAAATAGGCTGCGGTCGTAGAGCGACGCCCGAGAAAAATAGAAGCGATTCATTTCTCCGTCGCGGACTGCGGACCACCGTAAGTCGTTGCGGCATAGGTGTTTGAGAAGCACTGCTCTCAACACTGCAAACACCTATAACACAAGGCTCAAATCCTTGCCGGCAAAAAGCTGGACATGGGATTCTAAGTTGGTATCATTTTGGAGAGAGTCAGAGCTGAGCCGATCTGATTTCGCTAAGCAGTTTGCCGCAGATTTGCGGTGGGCGATTGCCTAATTTTGATCATATCCACGTCTGCGAGACATCGGCCTCTTCTCTGTTCCGGCCCCGTCGCTTCACCCTCGGGTGATCGGCGGGGTTTTTTTGTCGACGCATGTCGTATCAACTCAAGCAGCAAGCACGTCTTTGGTGCGGTCTGCAGAAAGATTGCGTTGCGTTGCTAGCGAGCGATGGGGAAGGTTGGCTGCGTGGAAAATACCTGGCGAGTCGATGGAGCGATTGCGAAGCACCTGGAGACAGGCGCCCAGTTGCAACTAGAGGCTCCGTCGTCAGGCATCGTAGGTTTCCCTCAGTTTGATGGCCGTGTGTTCGGCGTGCGGCCTGCAGCCGAGAACTCAGCAGAACTTACCTTCGGCGATGCCTACGCCCGTGGCGCCGACCTCATTGCCCGTTATCAGCCGTCTCCGGGGTTTCCCTTTCGCACAGAAATCTACTGGCGGATCGAGCCAAGCCCGACCAGTGAACGACTACTGCAATTGTCTTTGATCGTGTCGGTCGAGACGGATCTACTGGACACGTATCCGAGCGTCGTTGTCGAATCGCGCGTGCCAGCCGATCGCTGCCAGGTGATGGCAATGGACGAAACCGGGCAGCCGATAGCGGCCGGACGCGATCAAGCGACGCTCATCACCGCAGATTGCCAGTCCAGCGGCAAGCAATATTGCGAGGCCGTGCACCCTAGCGACGCCAGCGAAGCGATGCTTGCAACAGCCTCGCCGGTCGAGGGAAACGCGACGCTGCAGTGGCAGCTCTTCTCTCGCTTTTTGGAGAAGGGTGTTATTCGCCGCGCGCGACTATCGGCAACCTTGATCACGGATGGAACCGAGGCATCGATCAAAGCCTGGTATCGCCGCTTCGCCGGCGAAGCGCCTCCGCTGACTGTCTAGCCGCACTGCTGTTGACCTTCGCTCAGTCTTCCTCTCAGTCTTCCACGCGGGTATGGGTAGCCTCGACGTCGATCACCGAGTCGCTGCTCGCCGGCTTAGGTTGCGGCTGGGCAAATCCATGCATTTCTACGCGTACGTTGCGAGCGGCCCAGGTTCGTAGGCCTTGTTTGACGACGGCTCGTACAGGCGGAATCAGCAGGCCGAATCCCATGGCGTCGGTCAGCACGCCAGGCGTAATCAACACCGCCCCGGCAACCAAGATTAACGCGCCGTCGAATAGTGCATCCGTCGGCATCTGATTCGACGCTAGTTGCTGCCGAATGCGAAATAGCGTGGCGACGCCCTGCTGCTTTGCTAGCGCCGCTCCAAGAAAGCCTGTGCCGAGTACCAGCACGACGGTCTTGGCGAGCCCGATGCTACCAGCCAGCCACCAGAGTAAAGAAAACTCCGTGAGCGGCAGCACCGTGAACAGCAGTATCAGGTAGAGAAACAGCACGACGGACAGGCTGGGTGGCGAAAGGAGTGACAATGGGTTTAACCATTGTTTCACCCACTGCCCGATTGTCGAGTGCCCCGCCTACCCTCGGCTATCAATCTGCTTGATCACCGCCAAAAAGCCAACACTGCTAAACGTCGCAAGTGTCGTTAGACGTCGCGGGGCTACTCCAACCGCTGTGGACGCCGCGAAACCGTTCGATCGTTTGCACGGTTGCCCATCGTGCCGCCAGTGGCACCGCGGACATGACATCCATTTTGGCGAAGACTTGTCGCCGTCGCTGCTCAACCGTGCGAATGCTAACGCCTAGCTCTTTTGCGATTTGCTTATTCAATTTGCCTTCGCACACGGCCTGCATCACGGTCAGCTCGTTGTTGCTGAGCTTGCTCATACTCGATCGAAATGACTCGACAAATTGGCGATCGACGAACCGGCGTCGCGATTCGCACAAGCCATTGCGGATTGCGATACGCAGTCGATCGAATGCGGGGCGGGGCGGCAGGACCATCAACGGACTCCGCCGCCAAACCGCATCGGATGGTGTCTCTTGTGATTCCGACTGCAAGACAATTAGCGGCGTCTCCTGCCGTCGTTGACTCGCACGATCTAGTGTGGCATCGCCGCTCGAAAGCACTTTCGAATCCGCTAGGATGCAAGCGGGGCCTTCTGCGTGGTCGACCGGCAAAGCCTCGGGAGCTGCGTGGCAACGAGCAAACCCCGCCCCCTCGGCTTCGGCGGCGTCCGCAACTTGCGCTTGAACATTCGCGCAAGGGTGGACGATTACGACCGTTCCACGCGGCATTTGCTGCTGGCCAACGCTGAGAAAGTTGCCTGCGATAAGAGTCATTGCTGCCGCCCCTTAAGAAACCATGATCGCGAAGATCACGGACAAAGAGCGTAAGCGTCGGCATGCCACGCGATGCGTGGCTACGAGCCCAGTGCACAAAGACGCACTGGCCGTAGAGTTTGCCGACCCGAAGATGCCCTGCCCGCAACATCGGATCGCAATGGATTGTCTCAGCGTTGTTTCATCTGCCGCCTTGCTCGGTGGCAGATAAACGAAAGATCGGCGATCCAGCTTTGTTTACCCAAGGTCAATAGACGCTTCGACTACATTTTCGCGTTACTCGGGTTGAATGGACGCCCTCGATTCAGCTCTGTGCCGGATGGCTGTCACCGGTGCATTCGGCATCCCGCTGCTTGGCTACACGCCGTATCATTGATGCAATCAAAAGTGGCGCCAACGCGGTGGAAAATAGCGCAGGTACAAGCCACTCGCCGGTGGACGCCCAGCGACCAATGCCAGCGTAAACGGCGGCGATTACGAGATTGCCCACGATCACCGGCGGCAAGAATTGCCGCCAAGGCATGCGGACAAGGCCTGCTAGTAAGACACTGGCTTCTGCGAACACCGGTATTGGTCGGCACGCCAACAGTATCCACGGTCCGAGTCCGCCCGGGCCCGTGCGGACTTGTTCGAGATCCTCACTCCGAGCCAATCGGATTGCTACTGGGGCGCCCCAACGTCGCGTGAGAGCAAAGGCAAGCGTGGCGCCCAGCGTCATCCCGGCCCAGCACACGAAAGTCGCCAGCGGCACACCAAGCTGAGCACCCGCTAGCGTGTTGAGCGGGCTCGACGGCACCGGCAGAAGGATATCGAGAGCAAGAATGCCAGCCACAGCCACGGCCATCTGTGGCTTGGAAGGCGGATTCGCTCGCCACGCCTCGGCCCACTGACCGAATGCCTCGCCGTGGAGCACTGCTGGCAAAATCGGCACAGCCAGTACGATCGCCACCATCAACAGCAATCGTGCCGCCCGACGTCTGATTGGCGATCGATTGTCCATTGGCTGGGTGGTTGACTTGGCTGAGGACGGTTCTAGCTTTAGGTGGTGATCTGCGTTGCAACCGATGCGCGATACATCGCCCCCCGTACTGAGCCGAAGCTACGAGTCTTTCATCATGGTCGACCACTCCCTGCGTTACCACCGCCGCAGCCGCATACTCCGATCCCTTGCTGTTGGGTTTGCCTTGTTGATGCCGGTCAGTTTCGCGGCTTCCGGTGCGACTGCGCAGTCAACCGCATCTAACAGGACGGCCGAATTGCAGCAGTTGGTCGACGATCTGGCCATGCAGTTTCAGTTGACCCTACGCAATCGACCTGACGAACATCAATCGCACTACGATCACTTGGCGGACGCTCTAGCGGCGTGGAATCGCTCGGCCCGTACCGACGCCGATTTGGCGACGATGGACAATTGGCTCCGTGCCGCGATCCGCGCAACGATGCCCGGAAGTCAGCGGGATATGCCCAGCTTGCCGCGATTCTCGACGGTCGCAACCGTCCCCACGCCAACGACATCGACCGCAGATTCAGCAGAAACGATTCCGTCACCCGCGGTGGCAGAAACCCCGGTGTCGCCTGAAGTTGAACTCGCGACTGCCGTTGAGCCAACGG
>JBCDCL010000307.1:0-4695 GCA_039182175.1 Planctomycetota bacterium | reverse complement strand
TCGCGATGCAACACGATTGTCGCACTGCAGCGTTAACGGCGCTATCACCAGCGCTGGTTATGCTTGCTTTCGCAACGACTGCCAGCAGTCAGAATTCAGAGAGCTTCACCGAGTCGGACGACCCAGCCTCGCGTGCTGCCGTGGCGTCGCGTGTTTTCTTGCAAGAGATGGCGGGCGAGAAACCAAAGCCTAGCAACCCGCTCGAACTGCCCGACTTCCGGGAGGTGTACTCAAACGACTTTATCGTTGAAGCCGGCGACCAGTGGGGTAACGCCCGGCTATCGCTGACGCCTGTCGACAAGCGACCCTGCTTGGGATTCTACGGCTCGGAGTCCGTACAGTTTTCAGCCAAGCGTCTGCCCGATCACCAGTTGCTATTCATTTCGTTCGACTTGTTCCTGCGAGGCACTTGGGATGGAAGTTCCAATTACTGGGGGCCCGACCTGTGGGAGTTGTCTCTCATTGATGGTCGGCGCTTGATGCGAACCTCGTTCAGCAACTGCAAGCCAGTACGCAACGATGAGCAGAGCTACCCAGACGATTACCCTTGCCCGCCCCACGCAGGTTGGACTGGCGCCAGCGAGTTCGCTACGTTGGGCTATCCCCATAGCTTTGCCCGGTCGCTGAAGAACCCGTGGCTCGATTCGGTCTATTCGATCGCAGTCGCTGTCCCGCATATCTCAGGGCGACTGCATTTGTCAATGACGGGGCTCTATTCCGATCCTCTCTCCGACCAAGCGTGGGCGGTCGCCAACTTCCGCGTGGCGGTGGCGTCCCGGCGACCACTCGAGCACGGCGAAGGCGAACTGCTTTGGCGACAACTTGGCGATGACGATCCCGTAAGGGCAAACGCAGCGCTCTGGCGACTTGCGTCGGCAGGAGACCAAGCCATCCGTGTGGCTCGCGAGCAGCTGGAATCGATGGCGGGCGGGGCTTCGCTCGACACGCTGCTGCTTGGTCCGTCGCAGAGGTGGCAGATCCGACGAGCCCGTCGACTGGCCCGAGTCGTTGGTGGCAGCGAGTCGCAAGCTCTGCTCGCTCAACTAGCGTCCCTGGATACGGCCGACGAGGATTTCTTGCCGAACTAGCTGGCGATCTTGTTCCTCGAAGCTCGCCGTCCGATTGCCCTCGCCGATGACGATTCCCGAATGGCAACTTCCGCCCGGCGTACCACGCGGCGTGATGGACTACGCCACGTCGGCGATGATTGCCGAGGACTACGATGACTACCACGCCCTTAATCCGCTCTTCGAATTTGAAGAGCAGGTACTCGCTGACGAGTTCGCATCGCCAGGCGTCGTGGCCGATCTCGGCTGCGGGACGGGGCGAGCCCTATTGCCACTTTTGCGGGCGGGGCATCAGGGCGTGGCGGTTGATCTGTCGGAGAAGATGCTCGACGTCGTTCGAGAGAAAGCAGCGATCGACGGACTTGAGGTTCGCTGCCTGCAAGCCAATCTAGTCGAACTCGACGCCATGGAAGACCAAGCGGTCGACTACGCCATGTGCCTGTTTAGCACGCTGGGGATGATTCGTGGTCGCGCGAATCGCCGGCAAGCCCTCGGGCACATGCAACGAATCCTACGGCCAGGCGGCAAGCTGGTGCTACATGTCCACAACTTCTGGTTCAACCTACGCGACGGCCACAGCCGCTGGGGTGGTCCCTTGTGGGTCGCGAGAAGCTTGCTGAATGCCGCCAAGCGAAACGACCTTGAGCCCGGCGACAAGTTCTTCCCCTATCGCGGCGTGCCGAACTTCTTCTTGCATGTCTTCCGCCCTGGCGAACTGCGTGCCGACCTTCGGGCCGCGAACCTCATCGTCGACCACTGGATCCCTTTAGAGGTGCATCGCCGCCATGCCCTACCGGCGCCATGGCTGCTGCCATCGCTCAGGGCCAACGGCTGGATCGTGGTTTGCCAAGCGTAGCGGTCTGTTGCCTCGCCACCCCATCGCAGCGACAATCGACTCCACAGTCTGGCACTGGCCTAACCTCTGTCTTCTAGCCTCTAGCCTCTTCCTCCCTCTCTCGCCCATGTCTAAGCAAATCACCGTCCCGCAATTTACAGGCATGAAGGGGGAGGGGCGGAAGATCACCATGCTCACTGCATACGACTACACGATGGCCCAGATGGTCGACGCGTGTGGCGTGGAGGGCATTTTGGTAGGCGATAGTTTGTCGATGGTCGTGCAGGGGCACACCAATACGCTGCCAGTGTCGCTTGACGAGATGATCTACCATGCCGAGATGGTAGGCCGGGCGGTGAAGCAGGCGTTAGTAGTCGTCGACATGCCCTTCCCCAGCTACCACCTCGGCAAGCACAAAGCGATTAAGAACGCCGGGCGAATTCTAAAGCAAACCCGCTGCCAAGCGGTCAAGCTCGAAGGGGGCGCCGCACAAGCTGATACCATCGCCGCCCTTGTATCGGCAGGGATTCCCGTGATGGCTCATGTGGGGCTCCGCCCGCAGAGCGTCCACCAAGTGGGTGGCTACCGCGTGCAGCGCGATCGGGACAGCCTGCTCGCCGACGCCAAGGCCGCCGAGCAAGCGGGCGCCTTCGCCATGGTCATCGAATGCGTGCCGAGCGACATCGCCGCGGCGATCACCGACCAAGTGGCGATCCCCACCATCGGCATCGGCGCCGGCGCTGACTGCGACGGCCAAGTGCTGGTCGTCAACGACGTGCTTGGGATGACCTCTGGCTACGTTCCCAAATTCGTCAAAGCGTATGCCAAGCTACAAAGCGAAGTGACGCAGGCCGTTAGCGAATTTCGCGACGAAGTCCGTGAGGGAAGCTTTCCTACCTCAGATCAGGAATATAGCTAACTGTAGAGCCGCGAAGTGTCTGATAGAATTCGGAAGACTGCTAATCAGCAACTTCAGCTTATGGATGCCATTCATGCGATGGCGAGGAAGAATGCGAAGCGGCTCGTAGAACGCTTAATCCATGTCAAGCAAACGGCGGGCTACAGCACTTGCCTCGGCTAAACTCGTCCGAAAGCAAGAGTTCGAGATTCTCAGCAACGAAAGTACCCTATGGACTATCTCGGCATCTATCTAAGCGTTAGCTCTACTCTCGGGATTATGGCGCTGGTCTATGTCCATTTCACTGCACGAGATATCCATCACCTCAAGACGCGCGTCGCGCAGCTTGAGCAGATGGCGGGTGATTTGCCAATGGCAAACGAAGGAGCCTAGGTGGGCATCCAAGTCGACTGGATCGACCAAATGCGTCCGGCGGTGATGCAGTTCTGCGAAGAGACGCTCTCCACTATTCCCAAGCACCCCGCCGATACCTGGAGCAACATCGGGCCGATCATTGCTGGCGTGTGGATCGTCGTCCGTGCTCGCCAGCGTGCCCTACCTCTGCAGACGATTGGCTACGCTTCGATCGCGGCAGGCGTCTTCTCCGGCGTTTACCACGCGACAAATACCTACGTCGGCGAAGTGATGGATATCGCTGGCATGTACGCCTTCATTTTCGCTTGTGCGAGCGTCCAGCTTTATCGCGATAAGACGTTAAGTAGTCTCGAAGCAACGCTACTGGCGGCAACGCTCGCCGTGGTGGGGACCGTGTTGGCAGCCTATTCGGACTTAGCCAAGACGCCCCTCTTCGCCGTGGTGTTGATCGTCGTCGCCTACAACGAGATCACCGCCGAGTCGGTCAAAAACTACCGCTACGCTTACGCAGCTCTTGGCGCTTTTGCGGTCGCTTTCACTTTTTGGGTGCTCGACTACTCTCGCTGCCTGTGCGATCCGCAGAACCATGTCCTCACCGGACACGGTGTCTGGCACTTGCTGTGCGGCGTGGCGTTCTATTTGACCTATCGCCAATTCGCGACATCGGTCACCCCACGACAGGCGGCCGACGATGCGGCGCCGCCTAACTGAACGCAATCGCGCCTAGCGTCGAATTGAGCACGTGCCTGACTCGCACTCTTCGGCCTTGCCCGCGATCAGGTAGCGGTTGCGAGCGATAAACCGGTATGCGGGTTTGGCCAACAGCATGATGCCGGGGAAATACATCACCGGCGCCAGCCACCATAGGCGACGCAACCGGAGCGATAGATAGCGGATCGCCTCGGCGCCCCAGTGCTGCCGGCCTGGGTGTGGGCTCGCCGGGCGTTCTACGATGCACATCTCTTCGTGCAACCGATCGAGCGAAACGTCGGGCCACCGCTCGGCGACTTCGGGCTCGTGCAGCGACAGATAAGCCAGCTTATCCTGGCAGTCCCACCAGACGAGCTTGGTGACCGACGCCCGGCAAAAATTGCACTGCCCGTCATACAGCACGATGTCGGCCTCGGGCCGCTCCGCTGGGCTAGGCAGTTTTGGCGTGTCGGTGGGCATGTTGGCAAAGTGCAGTCGTGGCTCGGGCGTGCCCTGACGGGTGGCGCTGCCTATACTTTAGAGACTGTCTCTATTCTAACTCGGCCGGAGCCGCTGGCGATGGATAACTTGCTGGAACAAGTCGAACGAGCCCGCCGCAAGATGGTACGCAACCAGTTTGTGGTGCGTCTCATTTGGTGGTTGTCTGGCGCCTTGGCCGTAGCCGCGGTGGCGATTGCGACGCCGAAGTTAATCGCCCTGCCCGAGTTGCCGGCGCGGTGGGCTGAAGCGTGGCTGATCTCGGCGGCGGTTGTGGCATTCGTCGGAGCAGGTCTCGCCACTTACGTGCGCCGCGACAATCAGCTCGATGC
>JBCDCL010000306.1:0-4698 GCA_039182175.1 Planctomycetota bacterium | reverse complement strand
GAACTCAGCGGACTTCGACGTCGGTGATCACATTCGCGAACTCGAAGGCATCGCCAATGGCGCCGATCCCGCGGCGGATGCTCCCGCGGCGGACATCACTCCGGTGGCTGAAGAGCCCGTCGCTGAAGAGCCCGGAGTGATGTCCGCCGCGGGAGCATCCGCCGCGGGATCGGCGCCATTGGCGATGCCTTCGAGTTCGCGAATGTGATCACCGACGTCGAAGTCCGCTGAGTTCTCGACATCGTCAATCATGTTGCTCAGCGTGTCGGCGGCGCGAAGCATCGCATCGACGATTGCCGAGGTGGGAACCAGCTCGTGGTTCCGCATCATGTTCAGCACGTTCTCGAGGTTGTGCGATAGGTCGTTGACCTTGGTGAGCCCCAAGAAACCAGCGGCGCCCTTGATCGAGTGGATCGCCCGGAACACTTCGTTCACCAGGTCGACGTCGACGTCGGCGCCACCCTCCTCGATCGCTAGAAATTGATTTTCTACATCCGCCAAGTGTTCCTTGGCTTCTACAACAAAGTCTGCCAGCAGTTCTTGATCTTCCACCGTCTTCTCCCGGATCGGTGACGCAGGAAACGTCTTTGTAGGGGGACCGTTTGCCCGCCTTTGGCGGAGGTCGCAAGAATGTATAGGTCACGTTCCAGAGCAACGCGGACCGTTGGAGAAAGCAGGCGAGCAGGTGTTTACCGGCGCGGATACTGCTCGCTGACGCCGACCGAAATCATCCGAATAATCCGTCGCCGAGAGCGCTACGAGATAGGGTAAACCGCATGTCGTCGCGTGCCGGTCGGCAAGCTCGTTGCCGAATATTCACGGTACGCAGAGTGCGACGCCGGCTTGTGGCTTACCCGTTCGGCTTGCCGTCGCCACCGGCTTTTTCATCCGATGACGCATCTAGTTCGCCGGCCAGATCGTCGGCGTAGCCGGGCGGGAAGGGGTCGAAGATGCCGGCTCCGAACTCTTGCTTCGGCTTCTCAGGAGAATCAGGCTTTGGCGCCTGCGGCGGGGCTGGTCCTGGCTGTTTTGGCGCCGCCTTTCGCTTTGCCTCGGCCGCCGCTTCGCTAGCAATCTGCTCGTCGAGTTGGGCGTCGCTGAATTGCTGCACCCAATAGTCGACATCGCCTGCATCGCCCGCCCGGCTTGGCGAGCCCTTGGATCTGCCCACGCTGGATCGGCGGCGCCGCAGCTCGTTGTGCCAGATGGCACTGTCAACGGACGAGGCGCCACGCTGCCGGGCGGCGCGTTGCACGCGGTGATCGCTGGATACGACTGTCAGCCCCTTCGGCCCCCGGCAGTTCTCGATCAATTCTTCGAGCAGGCTATCGGCATCGGCATAGCCACGTGCGTAGCGGACCGACAGTTCGTCTACCGTGTAGCTGTCCGGCAATCCGGGCGGCGCGCCGGCGGCGTCAAAGACAATCGTCGCCTGCCGGCGTTCTCGCTTGGTGAGCTTACTTACCAGGAAACCGAGCAACGCTTCCCGCGACCCCTGCAGCGTGCCGGCAAGCTCACCCGACCCAAACAGATCGGTGGCGTGCAACAAGTTGTAGCCATCGATTAACAGACGCATGCGAGCGATTGCGGAGTGCGGATTTGGGAATGCGGATTGATCGCGGAGTTGCCGGTTGGAAGCGGTCATTCCGCAATCCGCAATCCGGGATCCGCATTCGTTTCACTCATTATACGCGTGCCGCTCGCTGTACTCTTGGTTGAAGTGCCGGACGATTTGGCTGTCGACGTCCAGCACATGAGCCAGCAGCGATGCCCTAGCCCACATGCCATTGCGAGCTTGGCGGAAGTACATCGCACGCGGATCGTTGTCGATCGCTTGAGGAATCTCGCCGAAGTGCTGGTCGCGAGGAAACGGGTGCAGGATTGGCGCGTAGGGTCGCATCCGGGCGACCAACTCTGGAGACAGCCGGTACTGGGAAAAATCGATCTCCGCGTACGATACCGCGTCTTCTGCCGTGTCGTGCTCTTTCTGCACCCGGGTCATGTAGAGGGCATCGAGTTGCTCGATGACTGGCTTGCCGTCGATCGTCTCTTCAAACGATCGGGTTTCAAACACCGGCACGCCACGGTCGGCTAGTCGCGACCGCAGATCGTCTCGCATCGATAGGGTTGGATGATCGGGGGCGATGAACACCAGCCGCACGCCGGGGTAGTTTGCCAGCAGCATCGCCAGCGACCGGACCGTCCGCCCCCGACCGATATCGCCGCAAAAGCCATACGTCTTGCCGGCAAGGCCGACGGCCAAGTTCTCGCAGCCGGGCGTACGCCGCAGCAATTCCAGCTTGTCACCGCCTGGCGAGTCTTTGGGATTCTCGAATTTGAACGTTCGCTGCAGCGTGTAGATGTCGAGCAACGCCTGCGTCGGATGCTCGTCAGCGCCAGAGCCTGCATTGATGATCGGCACGCTCCGCGCGCCAGATCGCTCCAGATCGTTCATCAGATAGGCGCACGACTCCGCCAGCCGAGCGATGGGCGATCGCATGATGATCAGGTCAAAGTAGCTAGAGAACATGCGGATCGAATCGAACCGCGTTTCGCCCTTGGTCTCCGACGATGTCGACGGATCGCGGACTTCGTTGCACGTGATCCCTAGCACTTGGCACGCGGCCATGAACGAGAGGAACGTCCGCGTCGACGGCTGCGTGAAGTAGAGCATCGCCCGCTGGTGGGATGCCAGGCTACGCAGGAACTCCTGTCCGGGCCGACTCTTGGAGAGCAGCCGAATCATGTCGGCAGTCGACGCCAACTCGTCGAGCCGATCGACGGTGAACTGGCCCGAGAAAATGACGTGCCGTAGCCGGTCGCCTCGTTGGAACTCGGGCGCCTTCATTCGGACCGGCCGGTCGAGCCGGTCGGCATAGTGCAACAGATCGCGGTCGTCCTGCGACTGCTGCGGCTCGGGAGAAGCGGGATTGCCGAGCGATTCTTCGGGAATTTGCGTCACGGATAGGGCACGCGGGCAGCGTTTCGCCAGCCCGCGACTCGTTCTTGGAGGCGATTTGGCCAAGGCCAACCGATTGCCCTTGCCTGCACCGGTTATCGCACAGCCAAGAAGCGATGGTCAAGCAGCCAGTAGGCTCGCAATCGTCGCCGACTCTGCAACCCGATGACGACGCCAACCGATAACGCCAAACGAGGCAACTAAAGAGATGAAGCTCGCTGGCTCCGGCACGACAGTCGTGACCGATAGGGACCGGATCGCAAAGCCGCCGTCGATCGAATTGAGCGACGTCAGCGACAGCACGGCGCCTGCTTCGACAAGCAGCGGACTTTGTTCCGCGACGCCAAACGCCATGTTGATCGGCCCACTCTGCCAGTCGGGCGATGCAAATCGGATGCTGGTGGCGTCGCTCGAATAGGGGCCGTCGTAGCCCGAGAGAATTTCGAACGGATTGGGACCCGACACGTGCGAGAGGACCGCCGATTCAATGCCGCCGATCGCTAGCCCGTCGAGCTGCAGATTACCCAGTAGCACATCCTGATCAAAGGCAAGCAGGATCGCCTCGGGCGCCGCGAGCGAGCCATCGATCTGAAAGTCGGCATCGTCGAGGATGCCCTCGCCCGTAGAGACAACGCCGAGGCCTTGCGGCCCGTTGGCAAGTAGCGATTGGTTGTTAGATGCTGCAAGCGTAAGCCCGACGCCCAAGACAGTTGCCTGAAGCGTTTGCGATCCGAAGGAGTTGAACTCCGTAAGATCAAACTCAATGTCGCCCGTCTTTGCGGCATTCAGTGCGGCATCGAGCCGGTAGAGTTGGATGTTGCCATCGAGGCCACCAACGCGCGCCGTGAGCTGCTGGCCTGGCGCGGCGAGAATATCTTGAATGACGAGACTCTGCCCAGGATTCACCGCGATCTGCGAGGCGACCTGCTGGCCTGCTTCGTTGAAGATCGACAGCGAAAGCCGACCTAGTTCCGAAGTAGCCAACGGCGACTGGCTGCCGTTCTGTGGGCCTTCGTTGTACGTTGGACCGACGGGCTTCAGGCGGAAATCAACCAAGCCTGCATCACTTGCCGTGAACTGCAGATAATCGACATCGGTTCGATCGTCGATGCTGATGAAATCGGTTTGCGACGGCAGAATTAGTGTGCTCGGTGAAGAGAAGTCGGCATCGGCGCCGATTGACCAGCTTCCGAACAGTTCGAGATCGCCTGCCGAAGTAGCCGTCGAAAAGGCATCGTTGCCACCATTCTTTTCCCAAGCGTCTCCGTAACTGCTTTGGGCGGCCAGGATGTCGTCCAGTTGCGGGCCGTCAAACGTCGTGTTGACGAACGGCTCCATTAGTTGCCGGCTGTTACTAGACTCCACGTGGCTAAATCCAAGGCCGTGCCCCACCTCGTGCATCACCACGTTTCGCAACCGCCGATAGTTGTTCGCCTGGCCGCCGTAGAAGTTGGTATTCGACGTGTCGATCACCATATCCCCAGCACTGGGGAAATAGTTATACGCCAGCGTATTGCTGCCTGACTGGCCGTCGATGAAGTGACCTGCCAGCCGCATGTCGGCCCGGACGCCGAGCTGCCCCGCCCGACTTGCCGCCGTCGTGCCCGAAATCGGTACGCCATCGTCATTGGGTTCGTACTGGAAGGAGATTCCCGATATCGACGCCCACCGCTGGTAGGACTGGTCGAACAATTCGAACCAAGATTTTTCGCGGAGGTCGGTAACGTCGTTGTCTGCTG
>JBCDCL010000305.1:0-4713 GCA_039182175.1 Planctomycetota bacterium | reverse complement strand
TTCTCAAGCTTGGCAGGGTGCAGGTCGCCAGGACGCTGGAGGGGTGCCATGACCTCCTCACAAAGCTTCCCGCATTCGGAAAGAACAGCTGAAACGACGTCTTCTTGCGCATCTTCGAACTTGGACGTCTGGCGGATGGGCTCCATCGGTACGATGTCTTTAAAAATAAACTCGTAATCACTGACGGGAGAGCGGTATGGCATCACGTCCTCAAAGCTTGTGCGGCATCATTACGTTTAAGGGCAATCCAATGACTCTCGCCGGCGAAGCGGTCGCCGTTGGCGACGCAGCCCCCGACTTCACGCTGCACTACTTCCAGGACGGGATGCAAACACTCACCAAGGCCGACCTGGCTGGCAAGCCAACGCTGCTGAGCGTGGTGCCGTCGCTCGATACGGGCGTCTGTGCAATTCAGACCAAGCGGTTTAACAAAGAACTCGACGGCATGGGCGACGCGATCAACGCCGTCACCGTAAGCCTTGACCTCCCCTTCGCGATGAATCGCTTTTGCGGCGCCGAAGACATCTCCAACATCAAGGTCGGTAGCGACTACCAAGACCGCTCGTTCGGCAATGCGTTTGGCACGTTGATCGAAGAACTCAAGATCCTGTGCCGGGCCTGCTTTGTGCTGGATGCCGATGGCAAGATCACCCACGCCGAGTACGTCGGCGAAGTGACCGAAGAGCCCGACTACGACGCGGCGCTTGCGGCGCTCAAGGCGTAGCCCGCCGATGCTCGCCTGCTGCAACTCTCTTCTCATTCGGTCGTCGGAGCGTGACGATGCAGTCGATACCGCTATCGCAAAAGTTGTTGGGCGAGTTTGTTGGCACGTTTATGTTGGTGTTTGTCGCGGTAGGGTCGGCCGTTGCGGGGGCCGACCTGCTGGGACAAGCCGTGGCGAACATGGTGGTGCTGGCGGTCATCGTCGCCTCGTACGCAGCGGTTAGCGGCGCCCACTTCAACCCGGCCGTGACGCTGGCATTCCTCACCGCGGGGCGCGTCTCGTTGCGGGATGCCCTCATGTACATCCCGCTACAGTGTTTTGCCGCAACCGTGGCGGCTGGAGCAATTAAACTGCTTTACAGCGAAGGCGGTTCGACCGATCTCCTTGCAGTTGGGGCGGCGCTTCCTAGCGTATTAGAGGGGGCGGTCCCACGAGTGCTCGTTGGCGAAGCGATCGTCACCTGCACGCTGATGATTGGCGTCTACGGCACGCTGATTGATCATCGTGGTTCGAGTGGCGGCGGCCGGGGCGTGAAGATCGGCAGCCTGGGTGTCGGCATGGTCGTGGCGGCCAACATCTTTGCGGTCGGCCCTGCGACCGGCGCTTCGATGAACCCCGCCCGCTCGTTCGGCCCGGCCTTGGTGCGAGGCGAATTCGACCTTCACTGGTGCTACTGGCTAGCGTGCAGCGTCGGCGCCATCGCCGGCGCCCTGCTCTACGAGTGGGTGCTGCTCAGCAGCAGCGTCGATGACGACGAGACAGTTCAAGAATTGGTAGATGATTGAGGTGGAGGGGCTAGGGGTCAGGAGTGAGGGGCCAGGAGTCAGAGGTCAGAGGTCAGTGGCGAGAGGTCAGAGGCGAGAGCATCGAGACTTATTAGCGATGGGCGTTTTTCAAATCCGGTCTATTGTCCAAGAACGCAGGTCTGCTACCACCAATTCTTCGTGTCTCTTTGTGCCTTTTCGTGGCCATCTTTCTTTCCACCTTTGCTTGGCGGCCTGCCTAGGGATGGCAGCTCTTGCCGGCCAAGCGATGGGCGAGTCGCCGCGTGAGTCGGTTGCCCTCGGTAGCGACCAACTAACGGCTGGCGTCCCCGGCGAGGGTCCGCTGACCGAATCACAGCTCGAGGCATGGCTTGCCGACCCGGCGAACCATCGGCATCTCCGCCCGCAACTGCCACTAGGCCTGGCAGCCGGGGCTCGCGATGTCACTGGTCTCGCCGACAATCCGCTAACGCGGGCCAAGATCGAACTTGGCCGGCAACTCTTTTTCGATCCGCGGCTGTCCTCGAATGGCGCCATTAGCTGCGCTAGTTGCCACGACCCCGACCATGGCTACGCCGCCGCCACGCAGTTTGGCGTGGGCGTCGATGGCCAAGAAGGCGCCCGCAACGCCCCGGCCGCCTACAATCGCATCCTCAGCAGCCGCCAGTTTTGGGATGGCCGGGCCGCATCGCTCGAAGATCAAGCAGTGGGGCCCATCGCTAATGCGATCGAGATGGGCAACAGCCACGAAGCGTGCATTGCCGCCCTGCGAGAGATTCCTGGCTACAGCCAGCAGTTCGCAGCGATCTTTGGCGCCCCGGCTAAAGAGAACGCTGCCCGAAGAGACAATTCAGGGGACACTGCCGGGGGCGATCGCCTAACGATCGAGAATGTCGGCCGTGCGTTGGCGAGCTTCGAGCGGGTGCTCGTCACCGGCCCCTCGGCATGGGACCACCACGAACAACTAGCCAAGTTCGAGCGGGCCTATGCCGAAGACCTGGAAGATGAAGAGTATCTTCGCGAGGAAGATCCTGAACTGCTCGCCGAGTACACGCAGCTCAAAGCTTCCGCTGCCGCCATGCCAATGAGTCCGTCGGCCGAGCGGGGCGCCGAGCTTTTCTTTAGCCAACGCGTCGGTTGTGCCCAGTGCCACGTCGGGGCCAACTTTGCCGATGAGCTGTATCACAACTTGGGCGTCGGCATGGACCAGCCCGAAGCCGACATCGATTGGGGCCGGTATGCCGTCACGGGCGAAGAGGAAGACCGTGGCGCCTTCAAAACGCCAACGCTGCGTAACGTCGCCCAGACGCCCCCCTACATGCACGACGGCTCGCAAGAGACATTGGCCGAAGTCGTCGAGTGGTACAACAAAGGGGGGCGCCCCAATCCGTGGCTGAGCGACAAAATCAAACCGCTTAAGCTCACCGATCAGGAAGCGGCCGACCTGGTGGCGTTCATGCAGTCGCTCACCGGCGAGCTGCCCCCGGTCGAACAAGCTCGGCTGCCCGAATGACTCGTGCTGATGTCATCGTAGTCGGCGCCGGCGCCGCGGGGATGCTGGCCGCCACTCGCGCCGCCGAGCGGGGAAAGCATGTCATTCTGCTAGAGAAGAATCGCAAGGCAGGCGTCAAAATCTTGATGTCGGGCGGCACCCGGTGCAACCTGACCCACGCCTGCGATCGCCGCGGCATTGCCGATGCCTTTGGCAAGCAAGGCCGCTTCTTGCATTCGCCCCTCGCGGCGATGGGGCCCGAGCAAGTCGTCGACCTTTTCAACGCTAACGGCGTGGCGACCAAGGTCGAAGCCACCGGCAAAGTCTTCCCGCAGTCCGACCGCGCGATCGACGTCCAACGAGCTATGCTCCGCATGCTCGGCGCGGCGGGCGTCGATTTGCATTTGGCCGAGCCTGTGGAAGCGATTGAGCGGTCAGACGACGCGGACGTCGGTTTTCTCATTCGCACTTCGCGGAACGCGTATCGCACTTCGGCGGTCATCATCACCAGCGGCGGGCAGTCGTACCCAGGCTGCGGCACCACCGGCGATGGCTACGCCTGGGCCAAGGGGCTGGGGCACCGCATCGTGCCGACCCGGCCCGCACTGACGCCGCTGCTGTCCGACGCCGCTTGGGTCCGCGAGCTACAAGGCGTCACGCTGCCCGATACGCAGGTCGCCATCGGCATCGCTGGCGCCAAACCGGCCAGCCGCCAACGCGGCCCGCTCCTCTTGACGCACTTCGGCTTGTCCGGCCCCGTGGCGATGGACCTGAGCCGCATCGTTACCGAGCGGCCCGACGCCGACCGCTGGGTCGCCACGTGCGACTTCGCCCCCGACCGGAGCGAAGAATCGTTGCAGGACGAACTGGCGAGTGGCGGCAGCAAACAGGTGGCGACGATCGTCAACAAACTGGCGCCACAACGCCTGGCCGACGCACTGCTCGCCGCAGCCCGCACGCCGGGCGATCGCCGCCTGGCCGAACTCGCCAAGCCGGAGCGGCGCCGCGTGATCGATGCGCTCAAGCGGCGCCAGATTCCCATCACCGGCACGCAAGGCTTCAAGAAAGCAGAAGTCACCGCCGGCGGCGTCGACCTCCGCGACGTCGACTCCCGCACCATGCAAAGCCGCCACACCCCGGGCCTCTACTTCGCCGGCGAAGTGCTAGACCTCGACGGCCCCATCGGCGGCTACAACTTCCAAGCGGCGTTCAGCACCGGTTGGCTAGCGGGCGAGAGCGTTTAGGTGCGTTTGAATACGAACACGTGGTCAATTCGAATGACCATTGGACGCCGAGACTTCGATTTCGGACATCAACAGAAGATCGAGCAAGCTGTAACGGTCGTCCGATTGGAAGACGATCACGGTCCGCCCCGACGGCGATCGAGCCACAAAATCAGCATGCGTTACCTCGAACGCCCGCCCATCGGCCATCCGAATCGTAAACGGCCGAAAGGGCTGCAGCTCCAGCGTCGACTTGAATTGATCGGTGGTCATAAACGTAGCGTAGCCAGCGGCAAGACGTGTAGCAACCAAGTGGGAACTCGTAGTCACTCATCCGTCGCCGCTCGTTGGTAATCGTGAATTACACCTCTATTCCTCGTAAACCTTTATTCGGTTGGTGGTTTGTCACTAGGGTTATCAAATCTAAGCCATCGGACATATCCGTCAATCGGCGGCAATTGCAATTGATTTCTAAGATCATCCCGCAATTCATTTATCAAAGGGTCTAGC
>JBCDCL010000304.1:0-4738 GCA_039182175.1 Planctomycetota bacterium | reverse complement strand
GGAAGCGACCCGGCGCCCAGGATCGCGACGACGCGTTGTCAAAGGCCCGGTTCGAGTTCGATTGGAACGAGCAGTTCCGCTTAGCCCTCGATCCGGAGACGGCCCGCGCGTATCACGATCAGACGCTCCCGCAAGATACGTTCAAGAGCGCCCACTTCTGCAGCATGTGCGGACCGAAGTACTGTTCGATGAAAATCACCCAAGACATTCGCAAGATGGCGGACGAGGGTGAGTTGGTCGAGCTTTCGACTCCGGCCAAGTAACACTCCGGCCAAGTACTGCTGACGCACCGGTTAAGTCGGCTACTTCGCTTTCGCCTTGCCCCAGGTGTCGCGTAGGGTGACGGTGCGGTTGAAAGCCGGGGCTCCCGGTTGGGAGTCGACGGGGTCTGCGTAGAAGTAACCCAACCGCTCGAACTGGAATCGCTCACCTGCTGCGGCATCGGCGATTGACGGCTCAACCTTGGCCGTCACGGTTTCGAGCGAAGCTGGGTTGATATTGTCGAGGAACGTGCCGTCCTCAGTCGGTGGCTTGTCGGGGTTTTCGACCGCGAACAGGTGGTCGTACAAACGCACCTGGCATTCGACGGCCGCTTGGGCGTTGACCCAGTGAATAGTCCCCTTCACCTTCTTGCCGTCGACCAACGCTGTGGTGTCGGGATTGAACGAGCAATGTAACTCCGTTACTTCGCCGGCCGAGTCTTTAACCACTTCGTTGCAAGTAGCGATACCGGCGCCACGCAGCCGGACGCTGCCGCCCGGTTTGAGGCGAAAGAATTTCTTGGGAGCGTCTTCCATGAAGTCGCCTTGCTCGACGTAAATCTCCCGGCCGAGTGACACGGTTCGTTTGCCAAGCTCCGGCTGCTGGGGGTGGTTGTCGAGCTGGCACTCTTTGAGCACCTCGCTGGTTGAAGTGCCGGCAGAATCCGCCGGCTCGCCTTCTGGGGTGAGCACCACCCTTAGCGGCCGCAGCACTGCCATGCGGCGGGGGGCGATTTCGTTGAGGTGTTCGCGCACGGCGTCTTCGAGCCACAGCATATCGATCGTGCTGTTCTGCCGAGCGACGCCGATCCGTTCGCAGAAGTTGCGGATCGCTTCGCTGGTGTAGCCGCGGCGCCGCAGGCCGCGGATGGTGGGCATGCGGGGGTCGTCCCAACCGGCGACGTGATGCTCCGTGACCAACTGCAAAAGCTTTCGCTTACTCATCACCGTGTAAGTGAGGTTGAGGCGAGCGAATTCGATTTGCCGTGGCCGGGCGGGCAGAAGGTTCAATTCCGCAAGTTGATCGCAAAACCAATCGTACAGCGGACGATGGTTCTCGAATTCGAGTGTGCAGATCGAGTGCGTAATGCCTTCGATCGCGTCTTCTTGGCCGTGCGCCCAGTCGTACGAGGGGTAGATGCACCACTGGTCGCCGGTTCGCTGGTGATGCGTATGCTTGATGCGATACATCACCGGATCACGAAGGTTGACGTTTGGCGACGCCATGTCGATCTTTGCACGGAGCGTTTTGGTCCCATCGGCAAAGTCACCGGCTTTCATTTTGGCGAAGAGTTCGAGGTTCTCTTCGACAGTTCGCTCCCGGTAGGGGCTGTCTTTGCCAGGTTCGGTTAGCGTGCCGCGGTGCTCGCGCATCTGCTCCGCATCAAGATCGCAGACGTACGCTTTGCCCGCCTTGATGAGCGCGGTGGCCCACTCGTAGAGGCGCGGGAAGTAATCGCTGGCGTAAAAGAGCCGATCTTCCCAATCGGCGCCAAGCCAGTGAACGTCGTCCTGGATGGCGTCGACGTACTCCTGCTCTTCCTTGGCGGGGTTCGTGTCGTCAAAGCGAAGGTTGAACCGGCCGCCGTACTCCGCCGCTAACCCAGAGTTAAGACAGATACTTTTGGCATGCCCGATGTGCAGGTAGCCATTGGGCTCTGGTGGAAAGCGAGTGTGAATCTGCTCGGCCGTGTATTTGCCAGACTCCAGATCAGCGTCGATGATCTGCTGAATGAAGTTACGACTCTTGGGCGATGCGGCATCGTCCCCGTCATTCGGATCGTGGTTGTGGGGTGTTGGGGCGTCCTTGGGCATCTGGGTAATCCGTGCTGCGGTGCTGCGGCAGAAAGCTGCCAATCTTGGCCTGAATCAATAATCTAGCACACCGATGCAGGCACGCAGAGAGCACCGGCTGACCGTTTGCTTCTCCTCGCCGAACTGCGATAATGAAGAGTCAACAAACACTGCGAAGTGCGGCCGACCCAAGCAGGCTGCAGCGCTCGCCACCCCGCGTAGGGAGAAACTACGATGCCCCGCCCGTCAACCGCCGTCGCCGCTCTGGCTGCCTTACTTGTTGGAGCATCGTTTGCCGATGCCCAACTCGTCACCTACTACTCGCCGGTCGTGGCGCCACCCGTAGTGACAGTCCCGGCGCCGGCGACGCAGGTTGTGGTTTCGCGTCCCGTGTTCACGACTGTCGCGCGGCCGGTCTTTACCACCGTCGCCAGTCCAGTTGTCGCTCCGGTAGTTGCTCCCGTAGCCGGACCTGTGGCCGGACCCGTGGTGACCACGGTGGCTCGCCCGGTTGTCGCCACCACCGCCCTGGCTCCGACACCCGTCGTTACGCGACGTTTCCGACCCATTCTGGGCGGAACCGTGACCCGCGTTCGCTACCGCTACCAACCTGTCACTGTTCTGGGCTATTAAGCTCGGCTGGCTGGCCGCTTTAAGAATTAATAACCGAGCTTCTGACCACGAGTCGGAAGCTCGGTTTTTTCGTGGTTGGTCGAACCGATGGTTTTTCAAACAAGAAGCGGCTAGCGGTGGCGAATAGACTTCCGGAAACGACTCTTACGGCTGCTTGCACGCCGCGCTCCCGGAAGGCAGAATGCCACCCAGTTGCGGCGCAGCGCAGTCGCGAAGCGATCAAACGCAAGCCAACGAACGCCGACTCTTCGAGCCAATAGATGATCGTCACAAATACGGAAACTTTGCCTGGCTACCGCGTCCAGGCGGTGAAAGGCCTTGTCCAGGGAAACACCGTCCGGTCGAAACATGCGGGGCGGGATATCGCGGCATCGTTTAAGAACCTCGTCGGCGGTGAGTTGAAGGGCTACACCGAGCTGCTTACCGAATCTCGCCGGCAGGCCTTCGAACGCATGATGGGGCAGGCTCAGCAGTTGGGCGCCAATGCGATCTTGAATGTTCGCTTCACCACCAGCGCGGTCACTGCCGGGGCGGCCGAACTCTACGCCTACGGCACCGCGGTTGTCGTTGAGCCGGCAACGGCGACGGTCAGCTAGCCAGGCCATGGAGGAAGCCCAGACCACGGAGAAATCATGGTGGAACTGATCATCAACCTGGGCATCTTTGTCTTCTTGCTTGCCCTCGGTTTTTTCGCTGGCACGACGACCGAGCGGCGGCACTTTCGTCGCCTTGAGGAGCGTGAAGAAGAAAACCGAGGGTTTGTCGTCACGCAACTAAAGACATTCCCCGGCGGTTCGGTAGTGTCGCCGGCCCCGCAAATCTTCATGGCAGAAGCTGTGATTGCGAGCGACTACCTCAAAACGTTCTTGTCTGGCATCCGCAAGTTTTTCGGGGGCGAGCTAAAGAGTTACGAATCGCTGCTCGAGCGGGCTCGCCGCGAAGCGTTGCTGCGAATTATTGACCAGGCACGCGCCGCGGGTTACGACACGGCTTGCAATCTCCGCTACGAAACGGCCGACATTGGCGGGGCGACGAATCCCAAGAAGGGCGTCGTGACCGTTGCCGTGATCGCCACAGCGACTGCCTACCGTCGCAAGCAGGCAGGGTGATGGCGTGGCCGCCCGATAACGCGGGCTCCGGACAGTCTGGCGATTCGCCGCTCGATCGCACCAACCCGTTTCAGCCGAGTGATTCGCCCGAGGAAGCGCCTCAGCCGAGTCGCACGCCAAGCCACGATCCCTCGATCGAGCACGAGCCGCATCTTGCGGGGCAAGCGTTTGCCGCCGGCGAAAGCGACCAGCAAGCCGATCTTCGCTGGGCCGTAGACGCCGACCTCTCCGATGCCGACGCAATCGAACACACCGTTTGGGACGAGCCCGCCCTGTCAGCCGATCTTAGCGGACGGCCGGGCGCCGATCAGGCGAGTTACGCCACGTGGCTCGAAGAGCAAATCGCGCGAACAACTTCTGCCGAAACTTGGCGGACGACGCTGCTGGTTGCACTTGCCGCCGGGCCGTGGGGCGTGCTCGGCGCCCTGATCAGTCAGGTGTCGACCGGCGGCATCGGCTTCAGTGGCGTGCTTGCTGCTGCCATCTTGGCGCCGGTCACCGAAGAAATCACCAAAGTGGCGACCGCGCTGTGGGTCGTTGAAAAACGGCCGTTTCGATTCGGCTCGGCAACGCAGATTATGCTGTGCGCTGCGGCGGGTGGACTCGCCTTCGCAACGATTGAGAATCTGCTGTACCTTGTCCTCTACAACCCGGGTGGCGGCGCCGGGTACGTCGTATGGCGATTGGTGGTCTGCACCAGCCTGCATCTGGTCTGTTCGACGATCGCTGGCGTCGGTCTGGCGACCATCTGGAAGGACGCCATCAGCCGACGTCGCCGACCCGAGTTGGCCCTCGGCATGCCTTGGTTCGCCGCCGCCATGATCTTGCACGGCCTGTACAACACCGCCGTAACGCTAGCAGAAGTCGCCGGCGTACTGACGTTTTCGTGATTCACGCCTCGCTGGCGGATTTCTCTTCGGCAAGTTTCGCGTCGCCAGCCTC
>JBCDCL010000303.1:0-4752 GCA_039182175.1 Planctomycetota bacterium | reverse complement strand
TGAGTCGATTGACGGCTGGATTAAGCGAGGGGGCGAAGCCCGCTACCGGGTCGAAGAGGGCGCCATCGTCGGCACGAGCGTGATGGATACGCCCAATACTTTTCTCTGCACACCACGCGAGTACGGCGACTTCATCCTCGAAGTGGAGCTGAAGGTCGACGATCAACTCAACTCAGGCATCCAGATCCGCAGTCTGCATTATGACGAGCCGGTGGTCGCAGAGGGCGAGTATCCCGATGGCCGGCCGTTTGAACGTGAGGTTCCTGCCGGCGTCGTTCACGGTTACCAGGTAGAGATTGACCCTTCGTCGCGTGCCTACTCCGGCGGCATTTACGACGAGGCCCGTCGCGGTTGGTTGGACGATCTGTCGGGCGACGAAAAGCAGGCCGCCCGTGATGCGTTTCGCAATGGCGAGTGGAATCACTACCGCATCGAGGCCCGCGGCCCTTCGATCAAAACCTTCGTCAACGGGGTGCCCGCCGCCAACTTGACCGATGACATGACCGCCAGCGGCTTTATCGGCCTGCAGGTACACAGCATCGGCTCGGATGAGAATCTCGCCAACCGCGAGGTCCGCTGGCGGAACCTACGGATCAAAGAACTCGACTGATTGTCTGCCTCGCACAGACAACGATCTCGTAGCCTTTGCGTTGCTCACGCTCGAGGAAGCCATTGGCCTGCGGATCGTCCTGGAAGGTTTCCGTGGCGGGGTCGAACGTCAGCGATCTGCCAAGCCGCATGGCGATATTGATCGCGTGGCAGACCGATAGGTTGCGGTGGTGCGACTCGGCATCGGAGACCGGCGTGTTGCGCGTCTTCATGCACTCGACAAAGTCGGCCATGTGGTTCGGCGTCACTTTGCGGCCGTAGAGTTGCTCGAGTGCATCGCTTGGCAGCGGCCGATCTTTAAGGTCTTCGACCGGCTTGCCCGTCAGCTTGCCGCGGTTGACGAAGAAGCGGCCCTCTTCGCCCTGGAACATGATGCCATTGTCAAAGCCGAGGTGATCCGCCTTGTTGTAGACATCCATTTCGACGCCGTCGTCAAACGTGACGCGGACTTTGAACTGGGTGGCGACGTTGAAGCGATCGTTGAGCGTCGGCATGCCATTGGCGTCGAGCGGCACGGGGTGGTAGACCTCGATCGGGTCGATCTTGATCGGCCCCACGTCGGCGTGCGACTTCTCCATGGCCCACATCGCAATGTCGACGTGGTGGGCGCCCCAGTCGGTAAGCTTGCCGCCGGAGTACTCGTACCACCAGCGGAAGTAGTTATGTGTCCGGCTGTAAGGATGCCCGGCGCCGTAGCCGATTGCCTTGGCGATGTCGGATGTTTCGCGGTAATCAACCATCGGCGCCTGGCCTAGCCAGGCATCCCAATCTAAGTGCCGCGGCACGTCGGCCAGGGGAATGGCGCTGCAGTCGAGCGGATTGCCAATCGCACACGTGACACGCCGCATCTTGCCAACGCGGTTGTCGCGAACGATTGTCGCCGCGTCGACAAACAGCCCGCCGTGCTCGGTCCGCTGCTGCGTGCCGACCTGCATGACTTGGGGATACTTGGCCAGCGCTTCGCGGATCTGTTGCCCCTCGCGGATCGTCAGCGTGAGTGGCTTTTCGCAATAAACGTCCTTGCCCGCCTGCATCGCCTCGATCGCCATCTTGGTGTGCCAGTGGTCGGGCGTAGCGATCACCACCGCATCGATATCGTTGCGGTCGAGAATCCGGCGATAGTCTCGGCAAGAGAGCATGTCGACCGGGAAGTCTCGCTTGTAGTGCGCTTCGTGAATCGTTTGTAGGCCACGACCGCGTTGCACGTCGTCCACGTCGGCAAGCGCCGCCGCGGGGCCAAAGTTGGTGGCGTTGGGGACGATACTGTGAAAGCGAATGCCGGCGCCGATGTAGCCAAAGACGACTTGCTCGTTGGGCGACTTCTCCGGCTTCACGGCCTGGTCGGCCAAACTTCGGCTACCGCTCAAAGCACCTAGGCCGGCGCCCACGGTGGCGGTAGCGGTGGATTGCAGGAAATTACGGCGAGAAGGCTTCAATGGCATCGCAGAAGAACCTCGGTTGGCAATTGGCGTGAGGCGCCAATTGGTTGGAAGACGAGTGACAGGCAGAGCTGTGGCGGGCCGGGCAACGGCAATCGCATGCTTGCGATTGGAGCGTTGCAAGGACGATCGCTCACTAACGCCAGTTTATTCAGAATCGCTGGCGAAGGGAATGCAACGTTCGCAACTTGACGATTTTGACCTGCCAGCGTCAATCATCGCAGGCAGAGGACAAGAATGTACAACTTTGCTGCGCCCAACTAGATGATGGCAGCCGCTGCGTGGCGTCCCACCTGGTCGCGGATGATGCTAATCAAAGCAGGTGCATCGATCGGCTTGGTGGCGTAGTCGTCGCAGCCAGCATCCAAAGACTTTTGCCGGTGGCCATCCATTGCATGGGCGGTGAGCGCAACGATTGGCGTGGTGTAGCCTCGATCGCGGAGTGCTTTAGTCGCCTCGTAGCCGTCCAGCACGGGCATCTGCATGTCCATCAGCACCAAGTCGAAAGGTCGCTCCGCTTCGTCGCACTGGGCGGCATCAACGGCCAGTTGGCCATTCTCAACGATCGTCACCACGGCGCCTGCTTTGCGAAGGTGGTAGTTGATCAGCCGCTGGTTGTCGGGGCCGTCCTCGGCAACGAGGATCCTGTAACCATCGAGCGAAGGAGCCTCGCTCGCTTGGCCACTGCCCGGCAACGCGGCGGGCTTGTGCAGTAACTGCACCGTCGACTTGCAAGACATCGAGCAGGCCGGCACCGTTAGGCAGAAGGTGCTCCCCTCGCCAAGCTCGCTCGTTACCGTGATGCGTCCGCCCAGCATTTCTGCGAGGCGTTTGCAGATGGCGAGCCCCAAACCGGTGCCGCCGAATTGCCGCTGGGCAGAATTGTCGACCTGACTGAAGGGCTCAAAAACGGTCGAGAGTTTATCCGCGGGAATGCCAAGGCCCGTGTCGCTGACGGCAAACGTCAGCTGCGGACCGCATTCGCCCTCGGCTGGCGATAGCGAGAGTTCGACATGGCCTGTCTGGGTGAACTTGATGGCGTTGCCGACGATGTTCAGCAGCACCTGCCGCAGGCGTGTTGGCTCTGACTGAATAACCTTGACAACGCCTGGTTCGATGCGGAGGCGAAGATCCAAGCCTTTTGCGTCGGCACGGACACGCAGCAGAGAGATCACCTCCTCGGCGACTGCTTGTGGCGAGCAAGCCGTTAGCGTGGTTTCCAGTTTGCCCGCTTCGATTTTGCTCAGATCAAGAATGTCGTTGACGATCGCGAGCAGGTGTTCGCCATTGCGGCGGATGGTTTCGACGGCGTTTCGGCAAACATCGGGATTGGGGTCTTCGCCCAAGATGTCGGAGAAGCCAAGGATCGCGGTGAGCGGGGTGCGAATCTCGTGGCTCATATTGGCCACGAATTCGCTCTTGGACCGGTTCGCTTGCTGAGCGTGCTTGTTGGCTTCTTTTAATTTGGCGTTGGTCGCTTCGAGCTCTTCTTGCTGTTTGCGGAGCGAAGCTTCTGACAACTCAAGTCGGCGTCGCTCGCTGCGGAGGTCGTCCAACTGACTCATAGGCTGAGACAGGTCTTCGATCACCACGACCGCCCGGCCATCGCCGGCGCCGCTCGGCTGGATATGCGTCCGCTGCGGCATCAGCGAACCGTCCGGCAGCCGGATCGGCAGAAACTGTCGATGCAACGCCGCCGAGAAAACGAGCGGCACGCCTTGCTGAAAGACGCTCGCCAAGCGCGAGCGAATACCGCGACTGCCCACGGTGTCGAACAGATCCTGCAAGCAGGCGCCGATGGCGGCGTCGCGACCGATGCTGGTCCACCGCTCGAGCGTTCGGTTCCAGGCGTAGACGGTCAGCGATTCGTCAACGACGCAGATTCCCAACGGGAGCAGGTCGTAGTCGCTGCGCAGGCTTGTAGCAGGATTGATGTTCACAGGTTGCTCGATCAAGTGGAAAGGCCGAATATGCGCCGGTCGATCAAAATGTCGATCAGCATTCGGTCGCCATGATCAGTCTGTCGAGCAACACGGCCATCTCACTCATCGAGAACGCCAGGAGCAAGGAACCATTGATCCGGCTATCAGCTACCTCGAAGTGAGCGTTCGCCATCAAGATGGTTTGGTCTTGGCCATCGCCGGTATCGTAGCTGGCGATAACGCCATCGGCCGACTCGTTGACGCTCAGCCGCGGCACCGTGTACTCGAATTCGCCCTCAAACAAATTGGCGAGCGATCCCAATACCGCGTTGAGCACGATATTACCAACCTCTTCTAGGATGCCGGCAAGGTCGAGTTCGAGTTCGTCTTGCCCTTCTTCTTGATCGCCAAGGATCTGTGCAAGCGAAACGCCGCTACTTTCGGGAAACGCAAGCAAGGCCCGCCCGCTGATGATCCCATCAAAGTCTTGAACCACCGAGGTGTCGAGCGGTTTATCGCCCGCGGTGACCTCGGCTTGTAGCTCATCAGGCCGGCATGTGCGGATCTTGGGCACACGCAGTGCGATGTGCTGATCGATCAACTCGCACAGCGAAGCCGCCGCGCGGCCGACGCCAATGTTCACGACCTCGGTCAACGCATCGAGTTGTTCTTCGGTTAAGTTCATTGGGTCGCTACCTCCTGGCTGCTGATGGCGTCGGCGACGGCATCGCAAATTTCTTGAGGCTTGAGCGGCTTGTTGAGCATGCGTGTGACGCGAAGCT
>JBCDCL010000302.1:0-4756 GCA_039182175.1 Planctomycetota bacterium | reverse complement strand
GCCTTCAACGAGGTGGTGAAACAACGCGTTCCACTGCAACGACTTGGCGAGCCAGAAGAAGTGGCGGACGTTGTGCTGTATCTCGCCAGCGAATCGGCGGCGTATATCACCGGCCAGACGATTGTCATCGATGGCGGAATGACGGGCTGATCACACCTGTGGTGGCCAATTCCGGCCCCTTTCGTGACCTAGACACCCCTTGGCCTAGCCGGTATACCTTGACCTCGCTTGCGGAGTCGCTCTATTTTACAGCGTTCGGGCAGAGCGTAACCCGCAAGTCCCCTACCAAATCACCCCCCAACTCGGCAGTGTCGATCACGGCGTCTGATCCGAGGCTTGGAAGACAATCCCCGAAGTGGATCGAAGGAGAAACGTGCTGTGGCATCGGTAATGGAACGCGTAACCGACATCGTGTCGGAGCAGCTCGGAGTCGACAAAGACAAGATCACCGCTGAGACGTCGTTCGTGAACGACCTCGGCGCCGACTCGCTCGACACGGTCGAGTTGGTCATGGAACTCGAAGAAGAGTTTGACATCAACATCCCCGACGACGCGGCTGAGAAGATTCAGACCGTCGGCCAGGCGGTGGAATTCATCGAGAAGGGCAGCGACGAGTAATCTGCTGCAGCTGGTGATCTCAACACATGGCGCATCGCTCTTTTGGCGGGCGCCATTTTTTTTGATCCGGATTCTTGGGAACGGTCCTTCGCACACTGCAATGCCGGACGACAAGGCATCCGCGTCACTATCGCCTACCACTATCTTCAACCATCCGAGTGTTTTGGCTACGTGCTTTATTGCCTACGTGCCTGAGGAATAGCGACTATGAATCGGCGTGTTGTCGTCACGGGAATGGGAGCCACCACTGCTCTCGGTTGCGATATCGAGCAGGTCTGGAAAGGCATTCTCGCAGGCAAGAGTGGCATTCAGAACATTCGCCTCTTCGAGACCGACAACTACAAAGTGAAGTTCGGCGGCGACATAGCCGACTTCAGCGTCGAGGGCTACGTCGACCATAAAGAAGCGAAGCGAATCGATCGCTTCACGCAAATGGCGATGCGCAGCGCCATCGACGCCGTGAATCAGTCGGGTTTGGATTTCAACAAAGAAGACCCCTTCCGCTGCGGAGTGATCATCGGCTCGGGCGTCGGCGGGCTGACTGAGATCGAAACCCAAATGGGTCGGCTCATCAAGAAGGGCCCGGACAAGGTCTCGCCCTTCACGATTCCGAAGCTGATGGTCAACGCCGCCAGCGGGCATGTGTCGATCCATTACGGGCTGCGTGGCGTGAACTACGCCGTGGCGACTGCATGTGCAAGTGCGACCAACGCCATGGCAGGCGCGGTGCGTGCAATTCGCTGCGACGATGCCGATGTGATTATCACCGGCGGGAGCGAAGCCGCCTGCACAGAGATCGCACTGGCGGCGTTCAGCAACATGCGTGCGTTGTCAACTCGCAATGCCGATCCAGACACAGCTAGCCGACCATTTGATGCCGATCGAGATGGTTTTGTCCTCGCCGAAGGCGCCGGCATTCTCGTCTTCGAGGAACTCGAACACGCCCTCGCTCGCGGAGCGACGATCTTCGCAGAGATCCTGGGCGTTGGCGAATCGGGCGACGGTGGGCATATCACCAGTCCTGACCCCAACGGAACCGGCGCCGGGCAAGCTATGCGAGCGGCACTGCGGAACGCCAAGATCGAGCCGACGGACATCGATTACATCAACGCCCACGGCACAAGCACACCACTAGGCGATAAGGCCGAGACGACCGCCATTAAGAACGTCTTTGGCGATCATGCCTACAAGCTGGCGGTTTCGAGCACCAAGAGCCACTTGGGCCATCTCCTAGGCGCTAGCGGTGGCGTTGAACTCATCTTCTGCATCCAAGCTCTCCGCGATCAGACGATCCCGCCGACGATTAACTACCGCACGCCAGACCCCGACTGCGACCTTGACTACACTCCCAACGAACCGAAAGAGCGAGAGACACGCGTAACACTCAGCAACAGCTTCGGCTTTGGTGGTCACAATGCGACGATCGTTGCCGGTCAATTGCGTTAGCGACTTTTTGGCGAGAACCGCTGCTCTAGGGTTTCTGTTGTTGGCTAATTTGGCGAGATCAGCAGTTTTTCGTTGGCCTGTCTGTGCCGGCTAGCTAGGCTGAACGCCTAGGAAATCCTGATTTGCAAGCTAGGCTCGCCACGTGTTCCGCCTTGACTTCTCGCCACTCGGCAGGCATGCCGGGGTATTAGTTCTTACTCTAGTTGCGATCGCGCCGTGCGCTGGGCAGACAGTTAGCACGTGGGCTAACGTTGGCGGTGGACTCTTTTCAGACGCCGGAAATTGGTCCCCTCAGAATGTGCCGGGCGATGATTGCTGCGTTGCTGAATCAGCCCGTTTTGACTTGGCTGGTCAGCGGACTGTCGAATTACCCAGTGCTTTGTCGACAACGTTGTCGCCGCATCGACTCACGGTAACGCAAGGCCAAGTTTCGCTTGCGGCTCCGTTTGGACTTAGCGAATCCATTTTAGATGTCGACGATCGCATCGACTTGCAGAGCGGCGGGCGTTTGACCGTTGGAGACCGCGTTACCCTCAACACGCCTGCACTTGCAATTCAAGGAGGAGCTACCTCGCTGACGCAATTGTCTTTCGCCACGGGCGCGACGGGAAGCCTTGGCAGCGTGGAGGTGGGCGGCGGTGGCGGCGTAGGGCAAGATGCTTCGTTAACGATCCTCGACGAGACGGAGGTCGGCCTAGATGACCTATCGATCGGAGACACTAGTCACACTTCGGTTGTCTCCGTAGTCGGCGGTACGCTGACGCAATCACCTGCTTCAATCGCCGCCGTTGGAACTGCTGGCGGCGCCACGGCACTCTTGGCGGTGACGGATGGTGGCTTGCTGCAATTGGGCACTGGTGGCGTAACGGTTGCCGGAGCCGGCCGGATACTCAACAGTGGCAGCGAGGTGCAGTTCGCTGGCGATGTCACCCTCGCCGCTGGAGGGTTCAGCTACCGAGAGACCGTTGGCTCCGGCGCGACGCGTAGCTTTGCCGCTAGCTCTACTCTGTCGGTTGCCGACGGAGCGCAGGCAACATTCGATGCGGCAACGCTTGATTTGTCAGCAGGCCAAACCTTGTCACTCGCCGGGTCTGGCAAGGTCGACGCGGCCGGCGACTTCACGCTGGGAACCGAGAGTCGCTTGCATGTTACGATCGATACCTCGGCGGCCAGCGTCGATCCTAGTGTCTCATCGGCGGGTGAGGTGACGCTCGGCGGAGTACTCGACATCGAACTGCCAACCGGCCAACCGGCGCCGGCGCCCGGCTTTCAGCGAACGCTTATTGCGGCCGCCGGCGGATTCGTCGGCGGATTCGACAATTTCCTCTTGCCTGCCGTGGCTGGGATTTCATGGCAAGTTGACGTGTTGCCAACGTCTGTCGAATTGACGGCCGCTGAGGCACTGCCCGGCGACTACAACAGCGACGGCCTCGTGAATGTGGCCGACTACACCGTATGGCGCGATTCGCTCGACTCGACTTCTGCCCTCTTCGCCGATGGCGACGGGAACGGGCGGATTGAGATCGCCGACTACAACCTCTGGCGGCAAGCCATGTTACCGCCGCCGGCAGCGGTAGCACTGGCGCCCGAACCGGCAGGAATGACCCTTCTGCTGCTAGCGATGGCCACGGCAAACCGAGCGCGTCGGCCCCGCTGGCTGGCTTGCTCGATCACGCACGGCCGTTTAGCTTTGCAGTAAGCGATCTGTTGCCGGGGCGTCAACGGAACACGCATTACCCAGGCAATTCCTACGGGTTGGCCGAGACTCGCCGAGGCCAGTCGATGCCCAACCCAAATGGGGCAGGAAACGAGGCGGAAGATGCGCGGATGGTTTGGCGCCCGAGCGGCGACGTTTCTTGCGATCGTTTGCGGCTGCGGTGCATTGGCGCCACAGACGGCGGCCGTCAACATCACGATCGACTACTCGTTCGACACAAACAACTTCTTCAGCTCCCAAGTCCGCCGCGACGCGCTGCAAGCTGCTGCCGACTTCTACTCGGATATTCTCGAAGACACGCTGGTCGGTGGCACGATACCGAGTCGCGTAACGAGCACCGTCGACGATGGCTACTGGGAGTGGCAGCTTCGCTTTACGAATCCCAGCACAGGCGCCGCCGAGATCGTCACCTCAGCCACGTTGGCTCAAGACGAGTATCTAATCTACGCCGGCGGACGACCACTGGGAGGCAATACGCTAGGACAAGGCGGGCCGGGTGGATTTGCGTTTGGACGGTTCAACAACCAAGGGGAGTTTGACGATACGATCCAATTCGCCAGTAATCAATTCCCAACCATCAATCAGGGGAACAGCGATTTTCAGGCCGGTTTTGTCGACCGCGGTGAGACCGACGGCTTCGTCCGCTGGGGCGGCGCATTGACGTTCGATAGCGACGGAAGCACCAACTGGCATTTTGGCATCGAATCGGGACCGACGTCTTCTGGACAGAGTGACTTTCTCTCGGTCGCGCTGCACGAACTTGGGCACACACTGGGGCTTGGCGCCTCTAGTGAATGGACATCGCTGGTCAACAGCGGCCGCTTTCAAGGCCCGGCTGCTATTGCCGCCAACGGCGGCATCGCCCCACCGGCGGACTTTGGCCACTGGCAAGAGGGGACACAAAGCACCATCTACGGGACATTCACCCGGCAAGAGGCGGCGCTCGATCCCATCATCACCTCAGGTACGCGGAAG
>JBCDCL010000301.1:0-4772 GCA_039182175.1 Planctomycetota bacterium | reverse complement strand
CTCGACTCTTTCCTGTATTGGCTCAAGCAGGGATCGCTGCCGGTCTGCACGACTTTCCAGGATTTTGGATCGAGAAACTCCCACTGCTCAGCGCCCTGGTCGAAGCTATCGGTAGCGACCACAGGCAGTGATTCCTCTGCCCGTGCGTAGCAGCAACTGAGCAGGATGACTGCGAATAACGCGGCGATTGCTTGCATTGCGGTTGAGTAGTTCGTCATAGGTGGAAGCAGGCGGGCTGCGTTGATGATAACTCAAGGCAAGTCGCCGGGATGGGGGTAGCCGCGGTGCCGGCGACTTTTTCTCACAACCGCTATAACCGGGCCGCGTTCGGCTAACTATAGCCAAAAGCCGCCGGGCGTTCTGCCTGAACCACAAGCTAGGCTTTGAGATATCCCTGAAGTCTTGCGGGCAGAGAGACATTATGCACCCCCGAGTTTTGCAATTCGTCGCCAATCGCCGACCATCCACCCCACGCCGCCGTGGCGCCGCGGTCGTAGAGTTTGCCATCGTCGCCCCGGTCTTCTTTCTGGTGATGCTGGGAATGATCGAGTTTGGGCGTATGGCAATGGTGCAGCAGGTGATTACCAACGCTGCTCGCGAAGGCGCCCGGATTGCCGTTCTCGATAATTCAACCAAAGCCCGAGTGACCAACAAGGTGAAGGACTATCTCAAGTCCTCAAACATCACGTCGGCGACAATCAATGTCACGCCCGATCCGCCAAGCTCGGCGGCTTACGACGAATCGGTGACCGTCACCGTTTCCGTCCCCTTTAACGATGTTAGCTGGTTGCCGGCGCCCTTCTTCTTCGGCGGAAAATCATTGCAGGCCGAATCCGTCATGCGACGCGAAACCGTCGAATAAGCAGGCTGCACGAAATGATCCGTGCGACATTCCCGCCAAGCCACCATCACGTCAAGCAAGAACTATGAATAGAAAATTCCGCACGCGATTGCTGGTCGATACAAATTTGCAAGGAGCGTTGCTCTGCCGAGTGATGCTGTATTGGTGCGTCTGCGTTGGCATGATGGTGATGCTTGCCGGTCTGCAAGCGGCTTGGAGCAATAGCGACGCCGGTTGGCCAGTGGTGCTTAACCGAGCCATGCTGGCGTTTGGTCCGTCGCTGATTGCCGCGACCGTGCTCTTACCCGTGTTGCTATTTGATTCGCTCCGTTTCAGCATCCGCTTCGCCGGCCCGATGAAACGCCTGCGAAACGAAGCTCGCCGATTGGCCGACGGGCAAGATGTGGCCCCGATCAAGTTCCGCGATGGCGACTACTGGGGGGATCTGGCCGATGAGTTCAATCGACTCTCGGAAGAACTGCGTCGATTGCGGAACGAGCGCGACGTTGATCTGCCAGAAGCAGTCGCTGCAGTGCCCGCTAGCCAAGACGCTGAAGCGGTGGAAGCTTCTGTTTAAGTCCACCTCGCAGCTTCCATTCTCATACCGCAACGCATGCGTCGTAGCCCAATGATCTTTCCCCAAAGCGTCGCCTCTCGTAACCCACATTTACCAGCCCGGCGACCGGACCGTCGTGGCGCCGTGCTCGTTTTGTCGGCCTTGTTGCTGGTGGTCATCTGCGGGATGGCGGCGATGGCGATCGACGTCGGCTTCATGATGGTCACCAAGACGCAGTTGCAGGTGGCCGCCGACGCTGGCGCTCTGGCCGCTGGTAACGCTTTGCACATGTCGCGAGGAGAGATCAAAGCGATTGGCAAAGAGTACGCCAACATGCACAAGGCAGGAGGCCGCACGATCAAGCAGAAGGAGACGCAGGTCGAAATCGGCATCTGGGATGCCGGCACGGAGACCTTCATTCCAGCCAAGGGAATCGGCAATGCTGTGCGGGTAACCTGCCGACGAGAAGGCCAGTCCCTGTTCTTCGCCAAAGTGCTGGGAGCCAAGACCTTCGACGCCGAGGCGAGCGCCATCTCGATGGCTAATCCCAAGGACATCGCCTTCGTCGTCGACCTTTCGGGTTCGATGAACGACGACACCGAACCTGCCTGGGCGACGAGCACCGTCAACAACGCCTTTAGTGGCACGCCGGCATCGGGGGTCGGAACGCGTTTGATGCAGGACGTCTACGACGACTTCGGCTTTGGATCCTTTCCAGGAACGCTGGAGTACTTAGGTGCGCCATTCGGTCTCGCTCAGGGGAGCCTTGCCTATGCCGAATTGACTAGCGACGTTGGGCCGCTGTCGAATACCACGCTGCCGAAGAAGTACCGGATCAACGCCGGCGACGACGAGCATATCCGCCGTGAGAAAGCTTATACGTGGATCATCGACAACCAGCTCAAGCGGCTGCTGCCGACGGCTCGACCGAAGGTCAATAGTGGCAAGAACTACGGCTACTGGGAGAAGTACATCGACTACGTGCTCGATAGCTCCCACGTCAAGGCGCCCGAACCACCAAAGCCACCGGCGCCCAGTCCGCCGCCGACCCCCGGCGGCGGTGGCTCGAAGCCGAAGCCGAAGCCAAAGCCGTCGCCCAAGCCGAAGCCAAAGCCGCCTAAGCCGCCCATCGGCTATGTGCCAACATGGCCTGAGGTGGATCACTACCTCGGCGAGCCGGCCGCGCTACTGGCGATGCTGGGCGCCAATCGACTGGGGTGGGAAGGGACGCCATCGCTGTTGCTGACCAGCCAAGTCTATGGGGCAGAAGCCACGGGGCCCGGGCTGCCGCGAGCGGGCGGACTCTATGGTAAGTACAGCGCATGGGTACCGCCCAGCCAAGATGGCGATCGGATCTATCGGTTCAACAACCCAAACCGATCAAGTTTCCCGTCGTCCGACAAGAACTTGCCTCACCAGTTGAAAAACCACTTTGGGCATCTCACCTATGTTCAATTCCTAATGGATCATGGGCGAGACCTAAAGCCTGACGGCCAGCGGTTTGTTGAGCTATCGACCGACAGTGGCAACTGCCCGCTGCATACGGAGCTGGTCGCTGGTCGGAAGTTCAAATTCCCACCACGCTGCCAACCGATGCATGCCGCTCGGCGATCGGTGATTGCGGCGATGGATATCGTCAAGCAGCGTAACGGCGTGATTCCGAACAAGGCGTATCGGGATCGGGTAGCGGTGATCACTTTCGATTCGACCGACGGCAGCCAAGTACGACACGGCCTGACGAACACGTACGTCAATACGATGAAGTCGGTGGCCAGGCTGCAGGCAGTCGGTGATAAAGGGACGACCACCGCCACCGAATCAGGTTTGATACTCGCCAAGCAGTTGCTTCGCCGTAAGAAGGATGGCGGCGAGGCCCGTGACGACGCCAAGCGGGTGGTGGTTCTGCTGACCGACGGCATGCCCAACGCTTACGAGACAAGCGAGACGGCGATCAACAAGTTCGCCAGCAGCAGCGTTATTCCCGATAGCTACGGCGGCGGGTACTTCTGGCTTGACGCCGCGTTGATGCAAACCAACGCACTGGAAGTCGAAGGGATCGATGTCTACCCCGTCGGCATTGGTTTGGGCGCCGACTACGACTTCATGGATCGGGCTGCTCGCACGGGCGGCACCGGCGGCAAGTCGGGGACCAGTCCCCGCGGCAGCGGCAATCCTAACGAATACGAAGCGATCCTGACCGACATCTTTCGGAAGATCGTCTCGCTACCAACCGCTCGACTGGTCGAATAACTCAGGCGACTAGACGGCGGCGGTGATCTGCTCGCCTAGTTTCCAACTGTCCTCGTCGCGTTCAACGCGGCGGTACAGCGTATCGCGCTCGATCGGTTCGCGGCCTGCTTCGCGGATGATCCGTTCGATATCGGCGACGCTCATCACCTCGGGCGTTGTGGCGCCGGCGTCGTGGTAGATCAACTCATGCCGCACGGTGCCGTCGATGTCGTCGGCCCCATAGGCTAGCGAGATCTGAGCGGTCTCTATGCCGAGCATGATCCAGTACGCCTTGATGTGGTCGATGTTGTCGAGCATCAACCGCGCGACAGCCATCTGCCGAAGGTCCATGAGCCCCGACGGCTTTTTGATGTTCCGTTCTTCGCCAAGCTTGTTGTTCTCGGGGTGAAAAGCGAGCGGAATATACGTTTGGAAACCGCCGTGCCCGGCTTTCAGAGACTCATCTTGCAGGCCTCGCAAGCGAATGAGGTGATCGATCCGGTGGTAGGGCTGCTCGATATGGCCGTAGAGCATCGTGCAGTTGGATCGCAGGCCAAGGGCGTGGGCCTCGCGATGCGTCTCGAACCAGCGCGTCGAGTCTGCTTTGTGTTCGCAAATTTGGTTTCGGATCTCGGGGTGGAAGATCTCGGCGCCGCCCCCGGGCAGGCTGCCAAGGCCCGCCTCCTTCATATCCTGCAGCACCCAGCGAATCGGCTTCTTGGTGAGGCGAGCAAACCAATCGATTTCGACCGGTGTCCACGCCTTGAGGTGCAGCGAAGGGTAGTTATCGTGCAGGAGGCTGACGACCTTACGATACCAATCGTACTTCGCCTGATGATGCAGCCCGCCAACGATATGCATCTCGGTGCAGCCATTCTCCACCGCTTCGCGACCCCGCTCCAGGATCGCATCGTCCTGCATCCAGTAGCCTTTGGGGTCACGCAGATCGGAACGGAATGCACAGAACGTGCAGCGATAGACGCAGATGTTCGTGGCGTTTAGGTGCGTGTTGATGTTGTAGTAGCCAGCGTTGCCGTTCTTACGCTCGCGTACCAAGTTGGCCAGCTCGCCTAGCTCGGGTAGCGGCACGTCGGGCGATTCGAGCAACAGACCATCGTCGAACGACAGTCGCTCGCCAGCCTCAAT
>JBCDCL010000300.1:0-4778 GCA_039182175.1 Planctomycetota bacterium | reverse complement strand
CATGAATCTGCTTAACGCCAGCCCGCAGCTTGAGTTCGCCGCCGAGCGCTTTGTACTTCTTCACCAGGTTCTTGAGGATGAGCCGCACCCCTTTGTGCGGACGGCCAAGACCCTCCAGGAAGATGCTGCGGAACATGATGCAAAACTGGCCCCAATCCATATCGTGCTCGCGGGCCGAGCCGTAAAACATCAGCGGGCAGAAGAGCATCTCAACCAACTTGGGGTCGGTTAGATAGCCGGCCACCACCTCGCGAGCCGACAGTTGCTGGTGCTCGTCAGTCAGGTCGTTGTAGTCGGCAATCGCCGCCACGAATCGCTGATAGTTGTCGGCCTGAGCCGGAAACTCGCGAGCGATCTCCTCGGCCAGCAGATCGGGATTGTTATCAAACGCCAGCCGTGAGCCAGGGAAGACGACCTGCGAGCCAATCTGCGGCGAGATGTCGAAGTCATCCCAAGAGAAACGCAGTTGCCGTAACAAACGTGCGAGTGGGCCTTTCTTAGTCCCCTTCGGTGTGATGTTGGTCAGTGCATGAAGGCCAACATCGTAGTCACGCCCGCGGAGCCGATAGAAACTATTCAGGCCGCCGATCGTCCAGTGCTTCTCGACGATGCAGACCTTTTGGTCGTACATCGCCAGCCGAATGCCGGCAGCAAGCCCGCTCATGCCGGCGCCGATGATCAAAGTGTCGTACATAGAAGGGACTGGGGGTCGGGGGCGAGGGAAGGCAGGAAACAACCTTTCCCTGATCCCTGAATCCTCACACCTTCTGCCTCACACCTTCTGTATGTCTTTCATCATCGGCTCAAGATAGGTCACCGTGCTATTCATGCTGGCGAGGTTGACATAATCGTCCTCGGGAATTTGCACGCGGTGACGCTTGCGAAGCTCCATCACGATGTCGAGGAAGTCCATCGAATCGAGTTCCATCTGCTCGCGGAAACTCTGCTCGTCGTTCAGGTCCGAAAGGTCTTCGTCCGGAGCAATGTCGGCGAGGATGTCGATGATTTCTTCGCGTATATCAGCAGGGCTCATAGGGAGGGGTCGGGGGTCAGGGGTCGGAGGTCAGGGAGCAAGTCATCCAGGGGCCACATAGCTAGGGTCCCTTGATCTTCCGCCCGGATCTTTTGCTTAAACTTTCGAAATGATAACTGCCGAGTTGATGCCGAGCATGCCGAACGAGTTGTTCAGGATGTTCGTCACCTGCCGGCCTTCTTGCGGCTCGTTGAGCACCAAGTCGGGGAGTTCGCACTGGGGGTCGAGGTTTTCGACGTTGATCGTGGCGTGGGCGACACCATCGTCGAACGCCGGCAAGTTGCCTGCGAGTTCCAGTGCGCCCGCGGCGCCCATCGCGTGGCCGATGAAGCTTTTGGTGTTGTTGATGCGTGTCTCTTCGCAATCGCCAAAGACGCGGCGAAGGGCATCGCACTCTTGGATATCGCCACTCTCGGTGGCCGTCGCGTGAGTGCTTACGATGCCAACGTCGCCGGCATTGATCTCTGCACGCTCAAGCGCCATCCGCATGCAGCGTGACTGCTGAGCAGGGTTTGGCAGTACGAAGTCGCTAGCGTCGCTATTCATCGCGTAGCCAGTTAGCTCGCCGTAGATCTTGGCGCCTCTGCTGGCTGCGTCCGAATAACGCTCGAGGATGTACAAGCATCCGCCCTCGGAAACGACGATGCCGTTGCGATCTTTGTCGAACGGTCGGCTCGCCTGCGTTGGATCGGCGTGAGTCGCCAACGCGCCTTGGCTGGCAAAGCCGGCAAAGATGCCAAATGTATGAATGCTTTCGCTAACGCCACCACAAACCGCGACATCGCACTCGCCAAGACGCAGTTGCTGGGCGCCTTGGATCATGCCGGCGTTGCCCGCGGCACAGGCGGCGCCGATCGTATAGTGCGGGCCGGTGATGTTGAGATTGAGCGTGATCTCGCCTGCGGGATTGTTGGCCACGGTTCGAGGGTTGTGGTGGTGCGACCAAACGCTCGTGTCGTAATCGTAGCCTTTGATCTCGTGGATCTCGTTCTCGGTCTCAACGTTGCCATGTTCGGTAACGCCGATGTAGACACCAACGCGCTCTGGGTTGACGTTCGGCCAGTCGAGTCCCGAATCACCGACCGCTTCGTTCGCGCAGTAGATGGCGATGCTACCGGCACGCGTACCACGCCGGACTTCGCGACGCTTTTGGTACTTCAACTCGTCAAAGTCGCAAACACCTGCGAAGGTCTCGCCAACGTAACGGATGTCGTAGGGCCGCACGCCACTGCGACCGGCCAGTAGCGCCTCGCGATACTCGGCAAGCGTGTTGCCATTGGGCGACGTCAGACCGATACCGGTGATGACGATACGGTCAGAAGGGGTGGCTTGAGAAATCATCCGTGGGATCGTTGCGCAGGGAGGGTCGCAGATGCCGCCGCTGAATGACTCGAAACTAGCCGTTTCCCGGTCGTTTGGCAAGCGGGTCAACCGTTCGAATACGGGCCATACTGGCGAGCCCGAGCGACCGATGACGCGAAGTCTACCGCTTTGCCGGCTCGTACTTTTCGATGCCCAGGTGCCGGCGATAGGCACGCAGTTGCTCTTGGCGGCCGACCGTGTCGGTAAGTTGCTCCCACTCGGCGATTAGGTTCTGCAGGGCTTGTTCGGGCGAGATATCGCCGCTGCCAACCTGCCTTACTGCATCGCCAAGCGCAGTAAGGTAGTCATCGATCCGCACAAGGCGGGGAATGGTGAATGCCCTCTTGGCCTGCAGCGACTGTGCGTGGGCCTGGGCAAACTGCTTTCCCAATCGTTGGGAGCCAACGCCCGACCAATCGTCGGCAAGCCGAGCGAGCGAGCGTCGCGGATTGGCCACGCTGCCGCTGGCCATGCTTATTTGCCTGCCGTTTTGCTTGCTCGCTAGCCACGTCGCGAGGCGGAATGCCGAGGCCGCGTTGCGAGTGGTCGTTGTCACGCCAAGCAACTGGCCGCTGGTGGCGAGGAGCGTCACCTGCTGCGGCGAGCCGTCCACAGATTCCCAGGCCGACGAGAGCGAACTGTAGATTTCTGCCGACCCAGGAAGTGGCGCCACCCGCAGTGTCTCTGCAGCGGCTTCGAATCTCTGCCGCTCTGCCGCCGTCTCACCGGTGGCTTCCGACGAGGTCACTCGATCTTCGCTGCGAATCGGCCACATCACGGTCTCCCGGCGCCCGAGGCCGAGCAACACACCTGCCACGGTGACTCGATTGCCGGCAATTGGTGCGGTGGAAGCCTCGTGCTTGAAAACCCCGTGCTGCATCTCTTGCATGGCTCGCAAGAATGGCGGCTCGGACAAACGCGGCGCCATCGTTTTCGAATCGAATAGCAACTCGTCCCGCGTCGATTGGCTGCCGTACGTCGCCGCTCGGGCTAAGAATAGATACGCCCACTGTCGCTGCTCGTCGACTTCGCCGAGCACACGGCACGCACTGCTCTCCGGCAGGTCGCTCCAAAGTGGCGGATCTGCCGGCCCATCGCCTCGCGGCTGAAACGCAAACAACGGGGTCGGGCATCCTAGTGGCAAAGCCATCACGCGATCGCCATAGACGATTTCTCGCTCGCGAACGAGTGGAAAGAAATCGTCGAACGCAAGTTGCTCGCTACTCAGCACGGACTCGCGAATAGGACGCAATCGGTCCGCTTCGCAGAGCTCGCCCAACCATCGGGATGGGAAGACCAGCAAGTCAGCTTTCGGGCGTTCTTCGTCTCGCAGATAAGAATCAGCGAGAACCTCGTCGGCGGGCATGACGCGGACTTCCAATTCCCCGCCGCTCAACTCTGTCCATTCGCCTCGTAGTCGCTCGATCGCCGCGGCAAGGGCCGCGTCTTCCGCAACCGTGACGTGCAGTGTTACACTCGCGGCCACACTTGCGGGAGCCGGTGGCTGCTCCTGCCTCTTTTCGCATCCCACGACGCCAACCAGCGCGATCAGCAGCGCACTGAGCAGAGGAATTTTTGGCAAGATGAGCATCTTTCTTGGCGTCGACATCGGCACTTCGGGCACGAAAACCCTCGCCGTCAATGAGCAAGGAGAGGTGCTGGCCCAGTCCTCGGCTGCGTACCCTTGCCACCATCCCAAACCGCTTTGGAGCGAGCAAGACCCAGAAGACTGGTGGAAGGCGACCGTCAAAACGATCCGCGGCGTCGTCAAGTCGGCGAAGCTCAAACCTGCCGACGTGAAGGGCATTGGTCTCTCGGGGCAGATGCACGGCTCGGTATTCTTGGACAAGCAAGGCAAGGTGATCCGTCCTGCCCTGCTGTGGAACGACCAACGAACGGCCGCCGAATGTGAAGAGATCGAGCAGCGAGCCGGTGGGCGGAAGCGGCTCATCAAGATGGTCGCCAATCCGGCACTCACCGGCTTCCAGGCGCCGAAGATCCTCTGGTTGCGAAACCACGAACCACGCAATTTCGCCAAGCTCGACAAGGTGCTGCTGCCGAAAGATGACGTCCGCCGCCGGTTGACCGGTGAATTGGCAACCGAGGTGAGCGACGCCAGCGGCACCCTGCTGCTGGACGTTGTGAAGCGGCGTTGGTCAAAACCCCTGCTTAGCAAGCTCGAACTTGATGCCGATCTGCTGCCTGATTGCTATGAGTCGCACGAGCCAACCGGCACGCTGACACCAGCGGTGGCGAAGCAGTTGGGACTGTCAACCGACTGCGTCGTGGTAGGTGGCGCCGGCGATTGTGCTGCGGGGGCGGTCGGCAATGGCGTCGTTAAGCGAGGCGTGGTGAACTCGTCACTCGGTACCTCCGGCGTGGT
>JBCDCL010000299.1:0-4780 GCA_039182175.1 Planctomycetota bacterium | reverse complement strand
GTTGAGCCGGCTGGCAAGCCGGCAAAGTAGCTGCGTGGTGCTCGAAGGCGCCCAACATGCCACGGTCATCGTCGAAGAAGAGGGCGATGGCGAACCGTCGGCCGAGGATTGGTCGTGAGCATGACCGACACTCGGCACTATGAAACCAATTGGTCGATCGTACGCATTACTGGTCCGGATGCCGGGCTTTTTCTGCACAACCTGACGACCAACGATGTCAAGCAGCTTGCCGCTGGCGGTGCTGTGGAGACGCTTTTCACCAACGTCAAAGGCCGTATCCTCGCCCACGCGGTGCTATGCCGGCACGCGGTGGACGAAGATCAAGCGGATCGCATCGACGTAGTCGTCACATCCCCGCATGCAGCAGAGTTGGCAACGCACCTAGATCGCTACCACATACGCGAAGATCTCAAACTAGAAGTCCTGCCCAGAGCAAACGTCTACCTGGCATGGAACCTGATCGAGGCACCGAAGGCACAAGACGCAGCGGCCGCGTTTGAGCTGCCTGCTCTCGGTAAGACGGCGCGATTGATAATCGCCGAAGCCCCCTTCACGCCGTCGGGGACGCCGCTAGACGCGGCAGAGTTCGCCGCCTTGCGTATTAACGATCGATTCCCTGTCGACCGTGTCGACGTCGATGAGCGGAACCTGCCCCAAGAGCTTAACCGCGATGCGGCGATGATCAGCTTTACCAAGGGCTGCTATCTGGGCCAGGAGACTGTCGCACGAATCGATGCATTGGGGCAAGTCAATCAATTGCTCGTCCAGTTGCACTGCCGCGGCAAGCACTCCGTCGGCGAATCGCTTTCGGTGGATGAAAAAGCGATTGGGCGTATAACGAGTTACGCCGCCAGCGATGATTCGGCCACTGGCGACGGCATCGCGCTGGCATACGTTCGGCGAGAATACGCCACGCCAGGAACGACTCTGGCGACCGATCACGGAGAAGTCACCGTCGTGTAGACCAGCGGTCTGGTGGCAAGCTATTCGGCTACCGGCGATGCATCCCACTCGCGGACGTCGAGTGACAGCGTTTCACGCTCGGTCGCACTAATGCGGCGAACTTCGGCATGGGCTTCGAAGTAGCCTTCCACCACTTCGGGGTCCCACTGCCGGCCGGCGCCGGCGCGGAGAATGGCGTCAAGCTTCTCTGCGGGCATCCCTTTGCGGTACGGGCGGTCGCTGCCCATCGCATCGATCGAGTCCGCGACCGCCACGATACGCGCGAGCCGAGGGCACTCTGTTTCCTTGAGTCCAGCCGGATAGCCGCTGCCATCCCAGGCTTCATGGTGGTGCAGGACGACCGGCAGGACCTTGTCGAGCTGCTTAACGCCCTTGAGGATGCGATGTCCTAGCTCGGGGTGCGTCTTGATGTGCTCGTACTCTTCCTTGGTCAATTGACCCGGCTTGCGGAGTACATTGTCGTCGATGCCGATCTTGCCGATGTCGTGCAGTAGGCCCGACAGGTAAATCGTATTCAATTCCTCGGCAGTGCAGCCAAGCTGTTTCGCCAGGCAGACTGAAATTCTCGCTACGCGGTCGCTATGACCACAGGTGTACGGGTCTTTCGCATCGATCGATGAACTGAGCGCGCGGATGACGCTTTCGAAGAACTCGCTCTGCTCGCGATACAGATTGATGTTACCCGAGTGAACGCCCAGGATGGCGGCGACGCTCGACAGCAAGCTGGCTTCAATCGTGCCGAACTCGTTGTCGGGGCCCGAGCGGCGTACAAAGTTCAACGCCAATAGCCAACCAAGGACCTTCTCGCCTGAGCGGATCGGTACGCTGATCAGTTCGCGGATGTCGGGATAGCACCAGGTCGGCGAGCTAGTCTTGTCGCGATTGAGAATCAGACAGCGATTAGGCGCCTCGGGTCCGAGTCGTCCAACGAACTGTGTGTATTCTGCGTCTTCGAGTAGTTGTTTGCCCCAGGTCAAAATCTCGGTGCTCGGCTCGCCGTCGGCATCGTGAATCGATTGCGGTAGGTCGAGCATCACGACCAGGCTCTCTGCCGGCACGATGTCGGCCAGCCACTGCAGCGACAGACTGCAAAGCTCCGATTCGCTACTGCTTAGTGAGAGACGCTCCGTCAATCGGTGGAGCATGCTCAGTTCTTCAAAGGTGCTGAGCAAGTGAGCGGAGACGTCGGTTAGCTGTGCATTGAGCTGGCGATTGACTTGGCGATTCAGCTCTGCCGAGTGCCATGCTTTGCCGACCGACACCAACGCATGGGGCGGCCAAACTTGGGCTTCCAGGCTCCACTGCAAGGCCTGGTCGACACCGATGCCGAAGACATCCGCGGCGGCGGTGATTTCTTCTCGCGAGTGGACTGGTTGCGTCAGGAAGCTGGAGATCGCAATCAGGTCGGTCGGCTCGCCATCGGCTGTGAGCGGTACGCCGAGCATCAGCAGCGGGGCGCAGTCTTCTAGCACTTCGACTTGCCCTCGCCGCACCACTTCCTCGCACAGCGAGAAGCGAGAGAAGAGATCGACGCCCAGCCAATCCGACGAGACGCTTTCTAGCTTGCTGGTGCTAATGTCCAGCACCGAGAAGCTTTGCTGAAAAGCGACTTCGAGGCTTTCCAAGGCTTCGGTCAAACCGGCCGACGCAACGCGATCGACGGACGCCCAGACAGGCTCCATGTTGCCAGCCGGCCGCGACGGAGACGCTTCTGCGTCTTCCGATGGTTCGTTCAAAGCTGCGAGATCGACCGGAGCCACGGAAAAAAGACCGATTGCGAAGGGGGAACTGAGGGAGGCCTGCACAGCGCGTCCGCGCACGAAAGCACTTCAAAACATACCGCCCTATTTACCCGGCACCTTCGCCAAGCAGCCTTGGCTACCGGGATGCCGATGCCCGCGTGCGGGCTGTATCGAAAATACCGGCAAATGCGGCTAGAAGTCTTGCGTCTGGGCACCTGGGCATCTGGGCGTCTGCGAGGAGAGATCCTTGACGGGGAAGTTCGCGACGAAGCCCAACACGCTTGCAAGCTAGGCTAGGCGTCGCTCTCTACATCTTCCCGATGCCGACTGCGGTAGCGCTGGCTCGCGCGTTTGAGAATGGCGCGATCCTCGGCAGAGAGTTGCTCGAAGCTCGTCGTATGCAAGCGAGCCAAAATGTCGTCGACGCGCGCATCTTCGTACGCTTCGTCGGCCTCGCGTTTTCGCTGGCGTTGCTCGTGCATCGCCTCGGATTGGTGTTCGACCAGCACCATTTCGTCGCTGTCTTCAAACCAGTCGGAGTCGACCAAATCTTGCCCATAGGGCGTGCGAGGGTAACGTCTTTCGGCGTCGGCCGACGTATCCGAGTCACCTGCGAGTGCTTGATCGCGCTGGGCGCTAAAGAACAAGAATATGGCCAGCGTCACCAAAGGAGCCCACAAGGGCATGACCGCCTGCGGCTCCGACTTTTCTACCACCACGGCGAGTACGCACAACCCGGCCGCGATGACTTGCGCCGTGTAGGCAGTGGCGACCGCTGCAGTGCGGCGTCCAACGAACGGCCATAGTGCGGCTCGCAGGGCGGGCCCTCCATCGAATGGATAGGCAGGCAGCAGGTTGAGCAGGAAGAGTGTCCAATTGATCCACAACGCCTGCTTAATGGCGACCAACCAAAGCTCGCCTTCGAGCATGCCGACGGGGCTAACTGGGTTGAGCAGGGGCATCAGCTCTGCCGGCGGCGTCTTGATCGCCAACAATGAGAGCGTGCTGATCGCCACGATGCCCAAATTCATCATCGGCCCGATCAGGGCGACAAAGAGTTGCGGCTCGGGCTCGTCAGGAACCCGTGGCGACTGCAAGCCACCAATGGGCGAGAGCACCACGGCGTCGACTTGGCCTCCCAATCGCAGAGCGGCCACGCAGTGAGCGATCTCGTGAATCACAACGCTAGCGAGCAACACGCCGGCGGTCAGCAAGCCGCTTGACCAGCGGCCGTCGAGCGTGACGCCAACCGACAGCACCGCGAATAGCAAGAGCAGCAGGTGCAGGCGTACGGGAACGCCTCCCCAGTGACCAAACGCGATGGACCAGCGGCGCCTGTGCAGAGACATCGTTCTTGTGCTTGTTTCGTCGACGGGGGCTCGGGTAGGCCGCTGTGCTGATCGAAGGACAATACGCAAAACGCGGTCGTGAACGCATTTCGCTATCGCCCCGGCGCCGCTTCGACACCACTTGGCTGCTGCTGTATCGTATCAATGGCATGCCAGACCGGCAAACTTGTTCGCGACTCTCGACCACGCCTTGGTGCGATACCATCCAATATGCCTAGCAATTCGCCAGACGCCGATCCGACTCAGCCACCGGAAACCCTGCTCGAAACGAGCCGATTCACCGTGGTTGAGCATGCTTGCGTCGCACGGGATGGGTCCGTGCGGAAGCGTCAAGTGGTGATGCATCCCGGCGCGGCAGTCATCCTGCCTATTTTGCGAGATTTGCCCGGCGGCGCCGGCAAGCCTCACGTCGTGCTGATCCGGAATCACCGCGTCGCCGTGGGGCGGACACTGATCGAATTGCCCGCTGGCACGCTCGAACCGCCCGAGCCGCCGCTAGAAACGGCTCGCCGCGAATTGACCGAAGAAACGGGCTACACCGCTGCCCGCTGGACGCCCTTGCCCGGCTTCTTCATGTCGCCCGGCATTCTCAACGAGCGGATGCACTGCTTCGTGGCCGAGGATCTGACAGCCGGCGAGCCACAGCGAGAGGCAGGCGAAGAGATCGAAAACCTCGTTGTGCCACTCGATGACGCGATGGCAATGGTCGAGCGAGGCGAAATCGAG
>JBCDCL010000298.1:0-4793 GCA_039182175.1 Planctomycetota bacterium | reverse complement strand
GCGAGTGGAACATGGTGCTAGCATGGCGTTACGCTTGCATGGCAGGATTTCTTCGCAGAATGGCGTGGGTAACTTCTGCTTGGAGACTTACGCAATCACTCTGAGGGGTTCTGACTGGGAGTCGTCGCTTGCTCTTCCGAATACGGATTGCAACGCTTCTCGCTGTTGGTCGGGAAAGAGGTGCCGATACCGCCGACGCATTTCGTCGGTCTGGTGTCCCATCCACTCGTCGATGATCCGCTGATCGACGCCACCGGCGGCGAGGTTGCTGGCGAAGGAGTGACGGAGGACGTGGAAGCCCCGTAGCTTCGACCACTTCGAGCCCTTCAACACCTTATTGAACCAGTAGCGGGCCGTGTCGAGCTTGAGGGCGGCGCCATCATCAAGGGCAAAGGTTTCTTGCCCGTGGCGTCGCGTTTCGTGCCACTCATTCATCGTCCGCTGCAATTCATCCGTCATCGGCACATAGCGAAACGTGACGCTCCGTTTCCTTGATCGCTTCTTCTCACGTAGGCGAACCAAGCCGGTGTGAAAATCGAAGTCGTCCAGTCGGGACCGCACAATCTCACTACGGCGTGCCCCGGTGTGAGCGGCCATCAAGATCATCGGCAGCACGAACCGTTGCGGTGAGTTGGCTGTCAGGTGTCCGATTAACTCGTCAACCTCTTCGCGACGCAGAAACAGGGACTCCCAGAGTTCGTTCTCTTCACCAGGGTCAAGCCCGCCACGCCTTAGCGTGCGAGTTATCTCATCCCAAGTCATGAACGGCAGTTTCTCGGACCGCTTGGGGAACGATAAGCCCCGAGAGGGGAACGCCTTCTCAATCAGGTCGTGGTCGATGGCCCAATTCCAGGCAACCCGGAGCGTGGCGAGTTCCTTCTTGATCGTATCGCTGCGGATAGGCTTGCCGTGCCGATTTTCTCGCAATCGTTTATTGACGTAGTGTTGCAAGTCGTTGTGCGAAAGGCTGACGGCCGATTGCCGGACCTTGAGCAACCGCTTGAGGTGCCTCAAATGGATCGCTTCGGTGTAGAGCGTGGAGTCTTCCTTGGCCCCCGGCGGCAGGTCTTGCTGGTAAGAATCGAGCAGTTGGCCGAGGGTGACGAGTCGGAGCGTCTTGGTTGACGTCGCCCGGCCTTCAGATATCAGGAAGGCGATCGGGTCGGTGTCTGGCGGGATCGGCAGGCGTCCGCTCTGGACGAGGCCGAGCGTTTCCTCAAACCGGACTTGGGCGGCGATTGCTTCTCGCTTGTTGGCCGTGCCCAGCGAACGCTTGCACGACCGCCCGCCGAAGCGGAACCGCAGTCGGTAGCGTTTGGTCTTCGGGTCTTGTTCGAGGCTGGCCACGGCGATGCTCCCACGGCGGGACGCATTCCCGCCACGAGTTCATCGTTCCCGTTTGCCTGCTCACGGGCCATCAACGCGAGTGCCCTACGTGTGCCCAAATGTGTCAGATCGGTGTCATATCCTGATCCGACCGCGACGCCGTCAGTCGAAGAGAACAGCGTAAGTCGTTGGTGGGCAAACGCTTCGGCGAAGAGCCGAAGCCAAAGAAAGAGTGCTCCCTCTAGGACTCGAACCTAGAACCTAATGATTAAGAGTCATTTGCTCTGCCAATTGAGCTAAGGGAGCTGTGGCTCGCAGATTGTAGCATTCGGATTATGGGGCGAGCTAGGCCTAACTTGTCCGTGAAATTCGGGTTGTGTCGATTGGCGAGCGGCTTGCTGGCCCGTTGACGGCTAATGCCCGGCGACTTACACCGGTGGCATGCAAGATCGCCGAGAAATTCAGCCTGCCCGTGGCCCCATCGTCGCCAGTGTGCGGCCGCCAGGATCGAAGAGCATCACCAACCGGGCGCTAGTCTGTGCCGCTCTGGCCGATGGCGAGTCGCGACTCTCGGGCGCCCTCGCCAGCGACGATACGCGGGTGATGATCGAGAGCCTCAACCGACTGGGAATTGAGGTCCGCGAAGAGGACCGTGGTCGCGTGCTGGTGGTTCAGGGCGCCGGCGGCCGGATTCCTGCAATCGAGGCAGACCTATTCGTTGGCAACAGCGGCACCACGATTCGCTTTTTGACCGCGATGCTGACGCTCGGCAATGGCGCCTTCCGCATCGATGGCGTGCCGCGGATGCAGGAGCGGCCGATCGGAGACTTGGCCGACGCCCTGAACGCGCTCGGCAGCATCGTCCGCTGCGAGTCGGCAGGCAACTGTCCGCCCGTCACTGTGCACGCCAACGGACTTGCCGGCGGCGAGGCGGTCGTCAAAGGCAATATTTCTAGCCAATACCTTAGTGCTCTGCTGATGACGGCGCCCGCCGCCGCAGGGCCGATCCACTTGCAGATTGATGGCCAGTTGGTGTCGAAGCCTTACGTGACGATGACCCAACATGTGATGCAGTCGTTCGGCGTTGCCATTTCGATCGATGGAGACATGCAGGCGTTCACGATCGAACCCGCCCGCTACCAGCCGTGTGAATACGCGATCGAGCCCGATGCGTCGGCAGCCAGTTACTTTTGGGCTGCAGCGGCAATCACGGGTGGACGCGTTACGGTCGAAGGACTCTCCAACAACTCGCTGCAAGGCGATGTGCAGTTCGTTCGCTGCTTAGAGGCGATGGGTTGCCGCGTTGAATGGGGAGACGATCAGATCACCGTCGAAGGCGCGTCGCTGCATGGCGTGGAAGTCGACATGAATGCCATCAGCGATACGGCACAAACCCTGGCGGCGGTCGCACTGTTTGCCGAGGGACCAACACGCATCACGGGCATCGCCCACAATCGGCATAAGGAGACGGACCGCATCGCGGATCTGGCAACCGAACTCCGCCGCGTAGGCGCCGGGGTAGAAATCTTCGACGATGGCTTGGAAATCACGCCAGGCAAACTGACAGCGGCCGAAATCGACACCTACGACGATCACCGCATGGCGATGAGCTTGGCGCTCGTCGGGCTGAAGCAACCGGGGATCTTCATCAAAGACCCTGGCTGCACGGGAAAGACGTATCCCGACTTCTTCGCCGACTTGGACTCGCTGACTGGCAACTGAAGGCGATTGCCGAGCGCTGACCTGCTGTCCGCAAGCGACTTGCGAGTCAGCTGCTCAGATCGCGGTCCGAGACGAGCCGCGGATGCCAATACCGCTCGCTTCGGCCGTCTGCAGCAATTCTTCGGCACGCTCTAGCAGCGAGGTGCCTGAGTCAGACGCCATCTCGGCCGGCGAGCCCGGTTCCGTGGCATGAAACTTCGCACTGCAGTGTTGGCAGACGACTTTCTTCCCGAGGTATTCAACACGCACCTGCAAATTTCTACCGCAGGTTGGGCACTCCTGAATGAAGTAAGTGCTTGGCATGGTGGTACCTTCCGTCGAGAGGATAAGAGGCTCGTTCCGTGGCAGAACGCCAGAGCTGCGACCCTCAGACAATACTCGAAGTGGCCGCGAATATCAAGGATTTCCGGCCAAATGAAGCTGCGAAAGAGCCCGCAAGGGTCGCCATAAGTCGTTTTATGAAAATGGATTACGGAAAAAATCGAAACTTCGGCCAGCCGTAATCCGGGAAGCCGTCGCCTTAGGCGAAAAGAGCGAAATCCTGACCAATCGGTCCCTTCTCGTACGCGAACGTATCGGGAGTGTTTCATCTATTTTTATGGCAGGGAACAGTTTCTCCAGCACGCTGCTGTCGTTCTCTGACAACAGCGGGAAGTCTCCCTTAGCTTTTGGACGCGTTTTGTGCCGCTGCCTTTCTCGAGTGCTTGGAATTCGCTCAGCTTGGTGAGATCGTTTACACTGTGAGCAGCTTTTCCAAAGCCCACGTCTAATGCCTCGGATGGCGCGATGGGAAATAAAGTCTTTCAAGCGGTGGTGCTGGTTCTGTGGGCGTCGACCATGAGTTGGTTGATGCTGGCGAAGATCTTGCCGCCCTTCTTCCAGGGCGAGCCACCCAGGGCAGGCACCGCTAGTCGGATCACGCCTGTCGGCTGGAAGATCGAGTTCAAGGGCCAAGAGTGTGGCTTAGCCGTTTCTCAGGCGGTCCCGGGTGCGCTCAACTCAATGGAATTGCACAGCCGTGTGCAGTTGAGCAATATCCCTCTGCCCGACGACGCCCCGCAGTGGATGCTGAGCTTGCTGCAAAACATTGGCGACCTGCGGCTCGATCTGCGCAATCGGGCGACGTTCGACTCGCTGGGCAGCCTTGCAACTTTTAGTACCCGGGTGCAGGTGAACGATGTCGACTCGGTCGTCAAAATGACCGGCCGCGTGAACGACGGCAAGCTTCGCCTAAAAATGCAAACGGGTGATTTCTCTCGCAGCTCCGAGCACCCCTGGCGAGAGAAGAGTCTGCTCGGCGGTCAGCTATCGCCCGAACCAAAACTGCTGGACGCCTATGTGGGGCGAGAGTGGACCGAAGAAGTCTACAGCCCCTTTGCCACGCCAGGATCTCCCGCCGAGTTGCTCGAGGCGAAGGTTGAGCAAGAGGAGCAACTGCTGCAGAATGGCGAGCTGATTCGTGTGCGACGGATTGTTTATCGCTCGCTCAGTGCTGCAGGCGTTTCTGCGAAAGACCGCTTGCGTTCGAAAGTTTGGATTCGCGACGACGGCAGCGTCATTCGGCAAGAGTCGTATTTTATGAACGTTTGCCTGAGATTTTCCCGCCTGTCGAAAATTGAGTCCGCCCGGCTGGCCAGAGAATTACTGGAACTAGATGTCTATTCGGCGACCACTACGCCTACAAGCAAACTTACGCCTACGAGCAAACTAAGCGTCGACTCGGCAGCATCGGCGCCAGCCGCGGC
>JBCDCL010000297.1:0-4794 GCA_039182175.1 Planctomycetota bacterium | reverse complement strand
GCGTGTAGTTGGCCGCGGCGTTTCTTCTGGCTTTTTGCCACTCGCTGTTCGCCTTGAGTAGCCAGCCGGCGTACGGTTCTATGTGTGGATTGCCCTTCTCCTTCAGCACACGTTGGAGCCACGGTTCTGCCAGGCTCCATAGGCCGGGCCGGGCGTAGTTGTGCGCAATCCATTCCAGCAGGGATAGACCTTCGTCGATCCGATTGTGTGGCTTGATTCCATAAGCACGCTGCCAATACTCCAGCGCCGCGTCATGATCCCCTTCTACTTCGAGGCATTGAGCCATGCCCACTAGGGCCCGATAGCTTTGGCCTTCGTCTAAGAAACGCGCGAACAGCGCCTTGGCTCTGGGGAGCGGATCGTTCGAGCTGGGGAATTCATCGCGAGGACGTTTGATCGCTTCGTTGAGTAGCGTGAACGCCAAGCTGTTTGCAGCGTCCCGAAACACTTCATCGTTTTGCCGTCTCGCCGGGATTGCTGCAGAAGGCGGCTGAGCCGGCGACGCAGCCTCCAAAGAAGTAGCAGGTCGATTTCGAAACCCACCACGCCCACCAAATCCGCCAGAACGATTCGACGGCTTGGAAAATGCCGCTGGGTCGCTCTCGGGATTCGATTCCGTCGGTCGGTCGGCTGCCTCTTCACGCAAGGCGGCGAGCTTCATCTGACGCTCGAGTTCGAGCTGCTTCGCTTTGGCTTGCTGAATTTGGGCGAATGCCTCGGTAACTTGTTTTGCCGTTACGTTGTTAGGCTGACTCTTCATCGAGCGTTGCAGCCTTTCGAGTTCGCTCTCAGCTGCGTTCTCCATGGCCGACCAGTATGTCCGCATTTTGAACAGCTCAGCGAAGCTCGGCTGAGAGAGGTCGATGCCCGACTCCGCTCGCGCTTTTTTCGCCCAGTGTGCTCGCGCTCGAGCAACCATCTCGGCTTCTTCTCGTTGCTTCTCGAGATCCATCGGAACGAGAATCGTCGCGACAGCAGGCGCCGGTGACTTTGTAGTTTCAATGACGACCTCGGCGCCCGATTGCTCGGCGGCGGCCGGCGGCTGCTGGGCAATACGCACCGCTGGCGTGTCGGTCGGCGGGGTCTCTTGGGCGCCACTATCGAGCACCAGTTGCTGGGCGCCACCAGACGCACCGGCATCGGTCGACGGACCTACGAGCAACAACGCAGCGGCGGTGACGCCGACGGCCGCGATGGCCACCGGTTTGGCGAGCGAAGCAAAGAGCATCGAACGGACTCCTTGAGTAACCAGATGAGCCACCGCGGTCGATGCCGCAGCCGTAGGATCGAATGGCGGTGGGGGCGAAATCGTTGTCGTCGCGGTCGAGGAAACGCCTTCGGCCGCCACGGCATTGCTACCGACGAACACGCCAGCCGCCACCGCAAGCGAGACGCCCCGCCGAGCCAGCCGCTGCCGAAGCATCCGCTTGCCACGCACCAATAGGCCGGCAACTGTTGCAATGGTGGCGTCGGTCGCGTCGGCAATCTTGCGGCGGCTTTCCCCTTCCAGGTATCGCATCACCAGCGGCGTTTGATACCGCTCGGGCAATCCGCGGAGTTCTTCCAGCAACACAGCAACCGTCTGCCGATGGTGAATCGCCGGGAAGGCTTGCTCGGGCGCCAGTGGTTCGCTAGCGAGCGCCTCTTCGCGACGCGACTGCCGGCGACGGCGTGTGGTCAATGCCGAGCGGTACGCCACGCGGAACAACCAACCGGCGACCGAGTCGCTCGCCCGAATCGAGCCTGACTTTTGCACCAAAATCAAGAACGCCGCTTGATAAGCATCTTCGGCTTCTTGCCGGTGCGGCAAGATGCGTGTGCAGACCGACCAGACCATGGCCTTATGGCGATCGACCACCGTAGCAAGCGCCGCCGCATCGCCATGCCGAGCGTATTGCATCAGCAGTTCGCCATCGGTCGGCATCACCGCGGGGCTACGCTGCAAGCGATCCGGAGCGGGCCCATTCGCAGGCTCGACAAGCGTAGGCTCAGCAAGTGCCGGGTCGTTGGCTACGTGGCCAATTGCTTCGGGTGAAGTTGATCCCGCAGAAGACATCAGAGCAGCATCCCAGATTCACAGCGGCTTCGCCTCAGCACCAATCAAAAACCGAGGCATTCTGTGAGAATAGATGCGCGAGCAGGCCGTGCGAATCGCCCGAACTGGCGAGAAATGCAAAAAACCTGTGTCCCGACTACTTTTTCCGGCCTTCTGCCCACCGCTCGAGCCAATCGCCCGGTGGCGTGGCGCGGACGACTTGGTCGATCTCTTCGGCCGACATGCCGCGGTCGATCAGGTCCTGCTTGAATCGCAATTCGTCCCGATTTTTCAATCGGCCGGCGACCGTACAGATCGACACGATCACAATCGCCGTGACGCAGCCAACCGTAGCCATCGCCAAGACAAAGATCATTCCCGGATCGAGTCCGAAAATCGCAGGAACATCCGCATAGGATTCTTGGGCAAGCAAGGCTGTGCTGAAAAAAGTCATCATTTTCGTTCTTGCGAAATTCTGGTCGGTTGCTGGCGACTCACGCTGGCGACTAATCGGGCGAAATGCCTCTAGGCGCTCTTCTCCGGCTTCTTGCCGGCGTTGGTGATCCGTTCGATCTCGTCCACCGAGAGGCCGCGATCGACCAAATCGCGTTTGAGCTGCACGTCTTGCAGGTGGCTCATGTATTTGCGGACGGCGGTGATGACCTCACTCACCAGCCCGACGCCAAAGATAATGGCCACGACGAGCACGATCATATTGAACGGCGGCGGCAATCGCCAAAGATCAGCGGCAAAGCTTTCCATGATCAAAGTCCTCCCGCTTCGGCCCGTGCGATTTGCTGTACGAGGCGACCGATGGGCCCCGTCCGTCTACATCTTCGCAAATCGGCTGGCGATCTTGGAGTCTCGTGGTTGGAAAAGCAGGTTTTCCTCAAACCATTGCGATAGCTTGCCCCGGCAGGGGCAACGGGAGGTAGCCCGGGGGCGACAGACTACGCAGGGTAAGCCTGCCGCCGCCCCGCTGGGGCTCATCGGTAACGGGGTACCAGCCAGGGACTTGCGTCCCTAGCTACATGCCGCCGGCCCTCCGGGCCTTGGTTTGGTGGTCGGCTCGCATTGCGAGCAAAAGCAAACTTGTCTGCGATCGCCCCATGTCTCGCGGTGTGCCTAGTTTTTGGGCGGCGGCTGCCCGGTGGTCGTTGACTTTCGGCCCTAAGCCGTTTAGCGTAAACAAGTTGGCGGCGGCGTGATTGTGGCGTCTGCTTGCCTGACTCCCCCACTCGTAGCCCCCACCCGCGGCCCACACTGGGCAGCCCACCAGCGGCAGCCCACAACAGGCAGCGCCACCAAAGCCGGCCTTCCCAATGGAAGAAAAACCTTGGGGTGGTGTTTTCGATTCGGCCGCCGACCAGCGTGTCGAAGCCTTTACCGAGAGCATCAGCTACGACTGCCGACTTTACGAGCACGACATCCGTGGCTCGATCGCCCACGCCGAGATGCTCGCCAAAGTGGGCATTCTCACCGCCGACGAGAAGAACCAAATCGTCGCCGGGCTAACGATGATCGGCCTAGAGATCCAAGCGGGCCGCTTCCAATTCCGCCAGGAGTTGGAAGACATCCACATGAATATCGAGCGGGCGCTCGTCGACCAGATCGGCGATGTCGGCCGCAAGCTCCACACCGGCCGCAGCCGGAACGACCAGGTCTCGACCGACTTCCGCCTGTGGATGCGTAGAGAGATCGACCAGCTAGACCTATTGCTGCGAGACCTGCAGCGGGCGTACATCAGCCGAACCGATCGGGACGCCGATGTCATCCTGCCCGGTTACACCCACCTGCAGCGGGCCCAGCCGGTGCTGGCCAACCATTACTGGCTTGCCTACTGCGAAAAGTTTGAGCGCGACCGCGAACGGCTGGCCGACTGCCGCCGGCGGGTGAATCGCTTGCCGCTGGGCACGGCAGCGATGGCTGGCACGACGATACCAATCGACCGCCAAGCGGTGGCCGATGAGCTGGGCTTCGAAGCGTTGGTGGCCAACAGCCTCGATTCGTCGAGCGACCGCGACTTCGCGATTGAATTCGTCGGCTGCCTCGCCCAGATCGCCATCCACCTCAGCGGTTGGGCGGAAGAGTGGATTTTATGGTGCACCACGGAGTTTAACTTCTTGCGTGTCGCCCAGCCGTTTTGCACGGGCTCGTCGATCATGCCGCAAAAGATAAACCCCGATGTGCTTGAGCTGATCCGCGGAAAAAGTGCCCGCGTGGTGGGAGCGCTTCAAAGCCTGCTGGTGCTGACCAAAGGTTTGCCCCTCGCTTACAACCGCGACCTGCAAGAAGACAAAGAACGCGTCTTCGATGCGGCCGACACGGTACGGGGCTGCCTGGAACTCGCGGCGCCACTGGTAGGCCATGCCGAAACGCAGCTCAATCGCGAGGCGATTGCCGAGCGGCTCGACCGCGGCTACCTCGACGCTACGACGTTGATGGAGCATCTGATCCATACCGGCGTGCCGCAGCGGACCGCCCACGAACTGATCGGCAAACTCGTTGGCGTGGCGATGAAACAAGGCATCCGGCTGGCGGACCTACCGGTCGACCAGTTTAAAGCGGCCCACGAGTCGCTCGACGAATCGGTTTACGAAGTCTTGGGCGTCGAGCGAGCGATTGAAGCTTTCAAAAGCGTCGGCTCGACCAATCCCAAACTGGTCGCCGAGCAAGTCGCCAGGTGGCGAGAACGGCTAAAGGACGATGATGTGAATCCCAAGTAGCGATCGCGTCTCCCCTCCCCCTGCCGGGGAGGG
>JBCDCL010000296.1:0-4799 GCA_039182175.1 Planctomycetota bacterium | reverse complement strand
GACTGCGGGCGGCCGGAATGTCCCCGTCGTCCATCGCCTTGCAGAGGGCGATCATGTCGCCAGGTACGACGTTGCCGACGACCGACACGACGCCTCGGGCGCCAACGGCCATGAGTGGTAGCGTTAGGCTATCGTCGCCGCTCAAGACCGTGAGATCGGTTGCACAGATGATCTGCGACGCCTGGTCGAGCGATCCTGTGGCTTCTTTTACGAGCGCGATATTGTGGATCTCCGCCAAGCGAATGATCGTCTCAGGTTCGATATTCTTACCGGTGCGACCCGGGATATTGTAGACGCACTGCGGCAGGCTCGATGACTCCGCAAGCTGCTTGAAGTGCTCGTAAAAGCCTTGCTGCGTCGGCTTGTTGTAATAGGGTGCCACCTGCAGGGCAGCATCGGCGCCCGCCTTCTCGGCGAACTGCGTCAGCCGGACCGCCTCGGCTGTGCTGTTAGAGCCAACGCCGGGCATTACCTTGATGCGGCCCGCGGCTTTTTGGACGACGAAGTCGATTACCCGCTCGTGTTCGGCGTGCGAGAGCGTTGGCGACTCGCCCGTGGTGCCCACGGGGCAAAGGCAATTCGTGCCTGCTTCGATCTGGAATTCGATCTGGGTCGCGAACGTGTCGTAATCGACCTCGCCATTGCGTAGCGGAGTGACCATCGCGACTGACAGGCCGGCAAATGCTTCGCCTCGGGTCATTTTCTTAGGGCGGGGCTCGTGGTTTTGCGGGTAGCGAGAAGCAGTGTTGTCGGCCTTGCAGGCAGGACTGTCAATCGGCCGCGGCGATCAGTGGCCGCTGAACGCCTGCTAACGGGCGCCTTCTTGAATCAGCCCCTTCATATCGCGGACCGCCTGCTGGAGACCGACCATGATCGAGCGGGCGATGATGCTATGGCCGATATTGAGTTCGCCCATACCCGGGATACCGGCGATCGGCTTCACGTTGCGATAGGTCAAGCCGTGACCGGCGTGCAGCAAGAGGCCTGTTTCCAAAACGGCTGCCGAGGCTGCGGTGAGCGTTTTCAGTTCCGCCGCCGCGTTGTGCTTGGCGGACGCCTCGGCGTAGGCGCCAGTGTGAAGCTCCACCGCGTCCGCCTGCAATTTTGCAGAGCAATCGATCTGAGCCTGATCGGGGTCGATGAAGAGACTGACGCGGATCCCAGCGTCGCGGAACCGCCGGGTGACCTCGCCTATCTTTTCAGCGTTGCCGACCACATCGAGCCCGCCCTCGGTGGTGACTTCTTCGCGGCGTTCGGGCACCAGGGTCACTTGGTGCGGCTTGCACTCCAGGGCGATCGCCACCACTTCGTCGGCACACGCCACTTCTAGATTGATCGGCGCCGCGACCGTCTCGAGTAGGAGTCGCAAATCGCGTTCTTGGATGTGCCGGCGATCCTCCCGCAGGTGGAGCGTAATGCCGTCCGCCCCGCCCAGCTCTGCCTGCGTTGCCGCCCAGACAGGATCGGGTTCGTTCGTTTTGCGTGCCTCGCGAACGGTCGCGACATGATCAATATTGACGCCAAGAATAGCCAAGGGTTTTCCGTGGTTTGCTTCACATTTTCGCACAATCGGGCTCAGTCCCGCCTCATAATTCAACACGGACAGTGCTCGCCTGACAACGGTTCACCGAAGGGGAAGCCGAAGATCGGGACAGGTTTGTCCAATTGCGCGGACTAGGCACGCCAAAAATCCCGTCAAAGCTAGCGAACGGGTCGACTGGTCCTGCTGGGCGTGTCGTGCCACTAGACCGGGCAGCTTCCCACAGACGAGGTCCCGACGCGAGGCCTGCTGGACCAGACGGCGCAGCTACAATTGACTTGTAACGGCGGCCGGAAGCGTGACCCACCCGGCGGCGCCAAGAACTCTCATTCAGCCGACGCCGGACGATCATGACTTGTAGCGAACTAGCCGAGCGCATCGAGCAGCTCCAACCCGACGCCTCGCCGCAAGACGTCGCCCGTCTCTGTTTGCTGCTCACCAATACGCACGAGAATCTTGACGATCTAAAAGATCGCCCCGTGCTGCGTGACGCTTGGAAGAAGACAGGTCTGCGATTGCAACTTGCTACCGATCAGCACGCCGCGATGACGTCGGAACTAGAAGACCTCGCCAAGTCCGATCCACAGTCATTTACCCAAGATCAAGTCTGGGTGCTCATTCGCGCGATCAAAGTGCAGAGCCAGATTTTGCAGATGTACGTGGGGCATCCGGTTTTGGATGTTTAGTGGCTGGTGATTGGTGATTGGTGACTAGTCACTGGTGCCTGGTAGCCCTTGAGTTTGAGAGTCTCGGGTCGGTTGCCACGGTTTGAGGCTTTTCTCTCTGCGGCTAGTTCCCTAGGCCGCCAATCATTGTCATGGCGACCGTCATGTAGATCACGATCCCCGCGATGTCGATGATGCCGGCGACGAAGGGGTTGCTCATCAACGCGGGGTCGAGTCCCAGTCGGCGAAACAAGAGCGGCAAGAGTCCGCCACACAAGGTTCCGCATACGACGACCAGCAGAAGCGTGATCGGCACCACGAGCATTTCGAAGCCGGTAGGCGGCGGTATCAATTGGCCTGTCTCTTCGGCGACCATCGTCTGTCTTGTTAGCGCAAACGCACAACAGTAGCCGGCAACGCCGAGCACCAGGCCCAGGCAAAGGCCCATCAGTAGTTCCCGCTTGATGACACGCCACCAGTCGAACAGCGTGATGTCGCCGGTGGTTAACGCCGTGATCACCAGAGTCGCCGATTGGCTACCTGTATTGCCGCCACTCGAAATCACCAGCGGAATGAAGAGCACCAGCCAAGTGACTTTTTGAAACTCTGCCTCGTACGATCGAAGCGCCAGCGCCGTCAGCAACGCTGCCGCGAAGAGAATCGCTAGCCAGATGCCGCGTTTCCAGGCGAGCGTGAACCAGTGGGTTTCCAGATAGCCATCTTCTAGCGGGTCGACGGCCGCACTCATGTGCGCGTCTTCGGTCGCCTCTTCTCGCAGCACGTCCAGAATGTCGTCGTGCGTTATAATGCCAAGCAACCGGCGATGGTCATCAACGACCGGAATGGCCAGAAAGTCGTAGTCGGCAACCTTTTCGGCCACCTCTTCGCGGTCGTCTGTCGCCAGAACGCTCACCACGTCACGCTGCATCAGCTCGGCGATCGGCATGTCGGGCGAGCTGAAATTTACCACCAATTGACGTGCCGACAGCAACCCGAGCAAATGCCCATCGTCGTCTACCACGTAGTTGTAGTAGACCGTCTCTAGGTCAGTGGCTTGCCGGCTGATCTCTTCTAGGGCTTCGCGGACCGTCAGATTCGCCGACAGCCGCGCGACCTCGGTCGTCATTACCGAGCCGGCGGTGCCTTCGGGGAACTCACGCAGTCGGAGAATTTCGCGGCGATCTTCTTGCGGCAACAGCGGCAGCATCTCGCTGACACGCTCATCGTCTGCTTCATTCAGCAAGTCGACCCGGTCGTCGGCCGGCAAGTCGGCCACGAGCGAACTAAGTTCAGCCGGGTCGACGGATTCGAAGATGCCTACCTGGGTCGGCTCCTCGAGGAAGCCAAATATGTCGACCCGGTGGTCATGGTCCGACGCCTGCAAGACTTGCCATGCTTCGTCGGGCGTCAGGCCCTCCATAAACTCAGCCGCCCGCGCCGGGTGCAAGGCGACACAGAATTCACGCAAGCCATCCTGATCGTTGGCGGCCAGCATCTCGCGTAGTTCGGGCAGGTAGAGCGTGTTGATCATCGAAGAACTCTGCGGGCGATAGATTTCAAGACCATCGGGTTCGGATTGACGGTCTGTGCCTCCCTGGCTAGCTTAACCGCTGCGGAAGTAGAGTGGCAGCTTCGCCTTACGTCTAGTGGCAACGCATGACGGCGTGTTCCGACCGCGTCCGATCGGCGTTGCCAGTGCCTGTAAGGTTGCCACCTGCCTTTTCTCTGGGGCGACAGCGATTGCAACTTGTTTGCGTTTGCCGTTCGTCCGAACCAAGACGCGTCCCGTGCTTAGGTTTCCCCGATGCCTGGAATGGAAACAACCACCGACGAACTTCTCGCCGAGTGCGAGCGGCGGTTGGGGTACGAATTCCAGGATCGTAGCCTGCTCGAGTCGGCCCTGACGCACGCTTCTGGCGCCGACAGCCGGATCGCGTCAAACGAGCGGATGGAGTTCCTCGGCGACGCCATCCTGGGAGTCGTCGTCTGCGAGCGGCTCTACCGGCTCTTCCCCGATTTCCTGGAAGGCGATCTAACGCGGCTAAAATCGGTAGTGGTCAGCCGAATCACGTGTGCAAAAATCAGTCGCGAGATGGGGCTGAGCGACTTCCTCATCCTTGGCAAAGGGATGACCACCAGCCCCGACGTGCCGATGTCGGTCTTGGCGGACGTCTTTGAATCGCTCGTCGCTGCGATTCATTTGGATGGCGGTCGCGATGCGTCGGAGGCGTTTGTTTCGCGGTGCGTTGAACCCGAGATCCACCTCGCCGCTTCGGGCGAGACAGGTGGCAACTATAAATCGATGCTGCAGCAATATGCTCAGCGAGAGCATGGCGTGACGCCCACTTACAATCTGGTTGACGAAAAAGGCCCCGACCATTGCAAGTGCTTCAAAGTTGCCGCCCAGGTTGGCAAGCGACGGTTCCCGGCAGCGTGGGGGCGGAGCAAGAAAGAGTCCGAGCAGCGGGCCGCTCAAAACGCCATCTGCAACCTCGATGGCGAACCGACGCCCCACCCTTCGGAAGACGATCTCGACCCGATGGCTCCGAGCCCGGCAGCCCTTGCGGACGGCAATCAGGCCGATCCGTCGCGCG
>JBCDCL010000295.1:0-4801 GCA_039182175.1 Planctomycetota bacterium | reverse complement strand
CGCACGGTCATGTGCGGGTAGAGGGCGTAGTTTTGGAAGACCATCGCGATGTCGCGATCGCCGGGTTGAACGTCGTTGACAACACGGTCGCCAATCCGGATTTGCCCGCCGGAAACCTCTTCTAGCCCCGCAACCATTCGCAGCGTTGTGCTTTTGCCACAACCACTCGGGCCGACGAGGACGACGAACTCGCCATCGGCGATGTCGACCGAGACATCTTTCACCGCGTGAAATCCGCCGGGGTAAATCTTGTCGATGTTGGTGAGGGTTACGCTCGCCACAAGTGCCACTCTCTTTGCTGGGTTACTCTTTTACACCACCAACCGTCAGGCCGCCGACCAGGTACTTGCTCAGCAGTACAAAGACCACCACCACCGGCACGCTCACCAAGATCGACGCCGCCGCGTACAAGCCCCACTGCGTCGACATGCTGGCCTGGAAACTCTTCAGTCCGAGTGGCAGGGTGAACATCTCTGTATCTTGCAGCACCTGGGCCGCCACCAGGTACTCGCTCCAGGCGCTCATGAAGCTAAACAACGCGGTAATCACCAAGCCGGGCACCGCCAGCGGGAGGATCACCTTGGTGAACGATTCCCAACGCGAACAACCGTCAATGCGGGCGGCTTCCTCCAGCGAGACAGGAATCGTGTCATAAAACCCCTTCATCTGCCAGACGCAGAAGGGCAGGGCGGTGGAAACGTAAAAGACGCCCAAGCCGACAAACGTGTTGATCAAACCAAGCTTGGCGATCATCAGGTAAAGCGGCAGTAGCAGCATCGTTGCCGGGAACATCTGCGTAGTAAGGATCGAGATCATCAACGCTTGCCGGCCGACAAACTTAAACCGGCTAAAGGCGTAACCGCCAATCGACGCCAGCACCACGCCTGTGAGCGTCACCACGCCCGACACTAGTAACGAATTGCCCATCCATTGCAGAAAGGGCTGCTCGTAGATCAGCTGGCGATAGGATTCGAGGGTCCAATCCGCGGGGATGATTTCTAGCTCGGTCGTTCGCAGTCGGTCGCCCGGCCGGAGCGAAATGGCCAATACGTCCAAGGCTGGCCAGAGCGCAATCGCCACAAACAGCAGTAGCACCGCGTGGCGTGCTGCCGTGAGTGCGATCGGTTCGCGAAGGCCAGAATCAGATTGCATGGGTGGGCGGTCTCTTCTTGCGATCAGCCTAAGCCGTCGGCGGCTTTGGTTTTGCTCAGGAACAATACACTAAACGTCAACAGCATGGCGAAGATCACCATCGACAGTGCGGCGCCGTAACCATATTGGTACAGGTTAAAGACCGCTTTGTAGACGTAGGAAACCAAGATATGCGTTTGATCGGCCGGCTCGCCGCCATTGGATACGAGCCAGACGACGTTCAGATTGTTGAAGGTCCACACGGCGCCAAGCGTTATCGCGGGCAAGAGCACCGGTTTGAGCATTGGCACGGTGATGTGCCAAAACTGTTGCCACCGGGTTGCTCGGTCGATGCGTGCCGCTTCATACAAGTCTTGCGGGATGCCCTGCAACCCGCCTAGTGCGATCACCATAATAAACGGGAATCCCAGCCACACGTTGGCGATGATGCACGCGCCGAATGCATTCACGGGATCGGTTAACCAGTTGACGGATGATACGCCGAACAAGTTGAGCAGGTGATTCACGCTGCCGAATTCCGAGTCGAACATCCCTCGCCAAGTAAGTGCGGTAATGTAGGCGGGCACGGCCCAGGGGATAATCAACGCGACGCGGTACATGCTTTTGCCGCGGACGGGGCCGTTAAGGATTACCGCCAAGAAGACACCGATGGCGACGTGAAACGCAACGTTAATGACGGTCCAAAAGACGGTTTTGAAAAAGACGCCCCAGAACTTCGCCGAGTCCTCGCCAGTAAAGAGCGAAGCATAGTGATGCAGGCCGACGATCTCCCAGTCGCGGAAGTTTTGCAGCGACATGTTGGAGAACGACAGGACGATATTGAACGCCAGCGGAAAGAGCACCGTCAAAAAGATCAGTGCGACCGATGGAGCTACCAAGAAGTACGCTAGGCGGTTTCTCGGGAAATCTCGTAGCAGATCGAACAGCGCGTTGCGCTGCCAGAACAGCACGCCCGCCACCAGCAACAGGCCGGCGATCGACACCAGCGGCGCCGTGGCGTCGGGCTCCACGGTGCTGGTCAGCGTCGAAATCATGGCCACGGCGTCGGACTGCATCCGCTTGGCGGCGTCGGCCGCATCGAGTTCGCCCGACATGAGTAACTGATACGGCGGCCGCATCGAGTCCCACACCGCTCGCTGCTCCGTCGCCACCGGCATCAATCGGCTATTCTCGATCTGCTTGATCGACGCACTGAGTGTCGGGTCGGCGGCGATCATCTCTGGGTCACGCAGGGCGACGCGCGATGGATACACTTTCTGCGCTTCGAGATAGGCTTGCTGGCTTTCCTCGTTGGTCAGGAAGCGGATCAACTCGGCGGCACGCTCGGCCCGCTCACCGGTGGCGGCGACGCTAAGGCTGTAGCCTTTTGGCGCCACCATGCTGCCCATCGGCAGACCCGTGGACGACACGATCGGTAGCGGAGCAACCGCCACTTCGATTGCATTCGGGTCGCCGGCCGCCTGCTGGCGCGCTGCCTCGCGGAAGTAGGTTTGCCAGCTCCAGTCGCCATCGATCAGCATGGCCGCTTTGCCGGCCTTGAACAGACCTGCCGCGGCATTGTAATCGGCGGACTCGGGCAGAACGTCGTGCTCGGCGCGCAGGCTGTAGACGAAGCGGTAGGCCTCGATCATCTCCGGCGAGTCTAAATTAGGCACGGGCGGGCCATCGGTCTTGGTCTCGTCAAAGACCCACGCGCCGTGACCGATCAAGAATGGCATCACGAAGAACGGCTCGGTGTAATTCCACACCAAGCCATAGCGATCCGTCTTGCCGTCGCCGTTTTCGTCGACCGTATTCGCTTTTGCCAGCTCGACGAACTCGTCGGATGTCTTCGGCGGCTCGGGAATCAAGCGTTTGTTGTAGACCAACGCAAGATGGTTGCCGAAGCGATCGCCGACGAACACCAACTGCTCCTCATCGGGATCGGTGAACGAAGGTAAATCAACAAGCGCTTGGGGATCGAACTCGTCACGGACCTCTTCAAACCAGGGCGAGAGGTCTTGCAGGGCGCCTATCTCTTGATAGATGCCCACCGGATCGGAGGGGCCGTAGACAATGTCGGGCCCGTGGCCAACGAGCACGGCCGACTCGAGTCCGCTGCGGAGTTCTTCTGTCTCTTTGTAGACGGCCCGGACTCGGATCTCTGGGTTGAGCCGTTCGTACTCGGCGAGCCTTTCGGTCAGCACGGCCCGATCGCCGGGACGCATTTGGTGCCATAGCGTGATGACTTGCCGAGTGTCGCCACTGCAACCGACAAGCTGCAGCACCACAGCGGACAGAAGCATGCCGAGAGCAGTCCGCGTTGCGAACCGCCTGCGCGTACCGCGGGGCGTGAGCCTACTCAACACTGGCTGATCGCCCCCCCGTTGCATCGCCTAGTCACTCCGCGGTCTTGGTTTCGCGAAGCACCACGCCTTCGACGGCTGGCAAGACGACGCCTAGCGATCCTTCTTGCAAATCAAATTGCACACCTTGAGGATTGCCGCTGGCGGTGAAGATTTCTTCGATTTCCCCGTCGCCGATTGGCACGACAAGCTCTGCCGACTCATCGCCCCGATTGAAGAAGACATAGACAGTCTCTCCCTCTTGCGAACGCTTAAACGCGAGGGCGCCCTTGCTATCGTCAGCAGCGAGGACCTCAAAATCGCCCGTCTGCAGTGCGTCACTGCCAGAGCGTAGTTGGAAGACCGCCTTGTAGAAATCGAACAGGTCTTGGTCGAACGCGACTTCGTCCACGGGACGCTCTCTCCCCAGAGGATCGGCTGTCTGCGGTTCGTACTCCAGATCGTCCCAGATCATGGGCATGCGATCGCAGGGATCGTCGGCGCCCCACATGCCCGACTCGGTGCCATAGTAGATCATCGGAGGGCCTACGAACGTGGCCTGCATCAGGGCGACCAATCGCTGAATACGCCACTCCGCATCGTTTGGCTTGCGAATGTCGTAGCCATCCCAATAGCGTGGCGAGACCCGCTCGGTCACGTCATAGTCGGAGCGACCTGGCTGCAAGTAAGGCCGTCCGTTGGGAGCGTTCACGATCATCGACGCCAAGCGGTCGGTGTCGTGCGAGTCCATCAGGTTTTGCAAAGCGTAACGCCGAGCCGAGGGGAACTCGTTCATCCGGGCGACGAGTTCACGGGCAGCGTCGCCGGCGCTTGTCGTGCCATCAACTAGATAGCCCTTCATCGGAAAGGCAAAGCCGTGGTAGTTCATGGTCGCGGAGAAACCGCCCTCGGCCAGGAACTTCGCGGCGTCGTCCCAATGCTCGGCAACTGTGTAGCACTCGGGATTAAGCTCTCGGCAGTGATCGTTCCAGTCGCTCCAGAAGCCGTTGGGCACTTCAGCCGCAACGTCGAGCCGCCAGCCATCGATGCCATCCGACGGATCGCCATCGCCGTCCGGATCCATCCACTTAGCGGTGGCGTCGAAGATGTATTCCTTCGGGCCGGGGTGCAGGTCGTCGCCTGCATCATTGTCGGCGAACTCGGGCAGCGTCTGAACGCCCCACCATCCCTTGTACTTGAATTCGTTTTGCGGCGTGTCAGGATTATCGAACGACTGCACGATGTACCAGTCGCGATAGGGCGAGTCTTCTTGCTTCTCGACCAGATTTTGAAACGCGAAGAAGTCGCGTCCCGTGTGATTAAAT
>JBCDCL010000294.1:0-4803 GCA_039182175.1 Planctomycetota bacterium | reverse complement strand
CCGCGCGTACGACGACGCCAAGTACGGACAGCCGGCGAGCGAGCCGATTCTTGAAATGACGATGGCTACGAGCGTTGATGAAACAATCGCTCCGGCGGGTAAGCACATCCTGTCCATGTTCGTGCAATACGCACCGTATGAAGTCGCTCCGCCGGAAGGTTCTCTAGCGAATGGCGCCGGCGGTTCGCGAGATGCTTCCCACTGGGACGCCATCAAGGACGATTTCGCTGATCGTTGCATTGCAAAACTTGCCGAGTACGCACCGAATGTGCCGGATGCGATTGAGCATCGCCAAGTGCTCTCGCCGCTCGACTTAGAACGTACCTACGGCATCACGGGCGGCAACATCATGCAGGGGGCGATGAACGCTAACCAGCTGTTTGCCTTCCGCCCGGTGGCTGGCTGGGCCGACCATCGCTCGCCGATCACGGGGCTTTACCTCTGCGGCGCCGCCAGCCACCCCGGCGGCGGCGTCATGGGCGCCTGCGGCAAAAACGCCGCCGCGGAAATCCTCCGCGACTTCTGACCACAGTTGATTCTATGCAGGGAGTTGAGGCAGATATGAAAGCGATAGGGCGATGGATTTCAGGTGGGGCCAAGTCTAGCTGCTGAAAGACTTGCCAGACGAATAAGCAATTGAGCCGCGAAGCGTCGCCCCATTGGTTGCCATCCCCCCCATCTCCACCGTCATCTCCCTATCTCCTCACAAGACCTCCGCCGGCGCCGGGAATTCGATCGTCGAGAAATAATCGTCCAGCGTTTCGGCGCGGCGAATTTGGCGGACCGTGCCATCGGCTTGGAGCAATAGTTCCGCCGAGCGTAGCCGGCCGTTGTATTGGAAGCCCATCGAGTGGCCGTGGGCGCCGGCGTCGTGAATCACCAGCAGATCGCCGACGTGCGCTGCGGGCAACTCGCGATCGATGGCGAACTTGTCGTTGTTCTCGCAGAGGGCGCCAACGACATCGACCGTTTCCTTCTTTCCGTCCTGCTTGCCCCCGTCCTTTTGGCTCAGCACGCTGATGTGGTGGTAGGCGCCATACATGCCGGGCCGCATCAGGTTGGCCATATTGGCGTCGACGCCGATGTACTTCTTGTAGGTCTCTTTGACGTTGATCACCCGCGTGATGAGATAGCCAAAAGGACCAGTAATCGCCCGGCCGTTTTCCATGAGAATGTTCATCGGCGCAAGCCCCGCGGCGCCAAGAATCTGATCGTACAGTTCATGCACGCCGGCGCCGAAGGCCGCGATGTCGAGTTCTTCGTCGTCGGGCTTGTAGGCGACGCCGATGCCGCCACCGAGATTGATAAACTCAAGCCGAACGCCGGTCTCGTTCTTAATGAGTACTGCCAGTTCGAAGAGCATGCGAGCCGTTTCGAGAAGCGACTCGACGCTTCGCTCGTTCGAGACGACCATCGTGTGCAAGCCAAATCGCTTGATGCCCATCGCGTGGGCTCGGCGGTAGCCGTCGAGGATTTGCTCACGGGTGCAGCCGAACTTCGCCTGGGCCGGGTCGCCAATGATGACGTTGCCCGCCTTCTCGGGACCCGGATTGAAGCGAAACGACACGATCTCCGGCAGCGGAATCTGATCTGCCCCATCGCCAAACCGATCGAGGTAAATGGGCGAGTCGAGGTTGATCACGGCGCCCAACTCTTGTGCCTTTTCCAGCTCCTCGACGCTGGTGTTGTTCGACGTGAACATCACCGACTCGCCCGTCATGCCGATCCGTTCGCACAGCACCAGCTCGGCCAGGCTCGAGCAGTCGGCGTCTGACCCCTCTTCTCGCAGTAGCGAGACAATGTGCGGGTTGGGCGTCGCCTTTACGGCAAAGCACTGGCGAAAACCCTCGTTCCACGCAAACGCCGCTTTGAGCTCTCGCATCCGGTTGCGGATGCCTTGCTCGTCATATACGTGGAAAGGCGTCGGATGATCGGCAGCAATTTGCTCGATCTGCTCGAGGTCGAAGGGCAACGGGTGGGCGGACATGCGTACGAGGGGTTGAGGATTGGGAGTCAGAGATTTTGAGGCTAGACCTATGATTTTAGGCAGCCGGCGGCCGCGTGGCGAGCCGCAGGCAGATGCGGCTTGCGGGGCGCCGGGTCTGAACGCCGGGAGAGGCTTCGTGAAGGAGATAGGGGAGATAACGGGGGATGGGGCGATGCACTTTCGCCGGTTCGAATCGAGACGGCTAAACCACCATAAAGACCCACGAGGCGCGACAAAGGTTAGGTGCTGACGGCACCGACTAGATTCGTGCAATTCTGCACGGCAAGCGAGTCCCAGAAGTGGACGCCTTCGGCATTCACGAAGATGCTCAGGACGACGCCTCCTTTGCAGGTTAGGCAGGCTAACATCCAGCCACATTGTCGCTGAGAGCTCTCCAGTACAATGCCATTTTTCTGGGCAAATTAACACTCCGTGGAGAGGCTTACGCACATGCCTACGAAACATGTCATCGCCTTCAAAGAGACTGCATCCCCACTGACTTCAACATCCACTAAGTTCGGTGGCCAGCCAAACTGGGTCTCTGAACCGCAGTGGCCTCTATCTGAAGAAACTGGGAATCCTATGCGGTTCATCGGTCAGATAGCACTTGCTGAAGTGCCCGGCTTTGCTACGGAGGCCCAAGTTGCTTACATCTTTATGACCGACGAAGAAGACGGCGAACATGTTGATGGCATATGGGACCCCGACAGCGGTGAGAATGCGGTCGTTCTTCAACCAGGCGACTGCGACGTTGATTTTGAAGAGCTTGCCGAAGGGCCAACCCTGTTCCGATTAGTTCAGAAGGAAGGACAGAGCCGCGTATCGCAAGAATTCTGCGAGTTCGCTGTGTCACTCACCCCCACCGAAGATGTCGAGTACATGTCGGAGGGAGACCGATGGAAGCTACCTGATGTGAAGCAGAAAGCAGCAAGAGGAGTTCTGGAAGAAAGCAAGATTGGCGGGACTCCGGTTTTCTTACAAGGAGACGAACTCCCGTTCGAAGAAGGTTGGCAGTTACTGCTTCAACTCGACTCCGGCACGGCTCCGTTTAGAGTCAATTTCGGCGACGTAGGCATTGGTTATGCCTTCATGAACAGTGACGGCACCGAAGCAAAGTTCTTGTGGCAGTGCGGATAGCCAAAGTACAAATGTGTGACCCACCTGGGCGTCGAAGCGGCACCAGCCAAGGGCCTAAAGCCGCTGCCGGAAGCGTTCAACGTGCGACATTGCACAAATGTCGTCGGCGCCCGTACTGGCCAATGTGCTCGTCCCTTTCGCAAGGTACATTGACCGGTCAGCAACAAAGATGCACCGAACCGAACGACCATCCCCCTCATCTCCGCTTTCATCCCCCCATCCCCCTACGAAAACTCTACCGCACCTTGGACGCAGCGCCGCCGTTTAACCGCTAAGCAATTCGCGGTAGACAGCAGCGTAATCGTCGGCCATGCGGTCGGCGTCGTACTGCTGGGCGATGGTTTCGCGGGCGGCGGCGGTTAGGCGCTCGCGTAGGGCGGCGTCCTCGATGATGTCGACGGTCGCTCGGCCGCGTTCGGCGCGACCGCCCGCGGGCGCCAGCCGGCCAGTCTCGCCATCGCGGACTGCCAACTGGCAACCGGGCGTATCGTCGGCCACCACTGGCCGGCCTGCGGCCATCGCTTCGAGCACCGCCAGTGGCGGCGACGTCTCATCGCCGGCATGCCACAGCATATCGGCCGCGTTGAGCAGCCGAGGCACATCGTCGCGAGGGCCGAGCATGCGGACTTGGTCTTGCTCACTCGACATGCGGGCAAACCGGGCGAGCGATGGCGCCTCGGGGCCTTGGCCGGCGACTACCAACCACGTTTCGTTGTGCAGCACGCGAACCAAGTCGGACGCCCAGATCAATTCCTTCACGCGCTTGCGAGGCTCAAGGTTCGCCACCGTGGCAATCAGGTAAGCATCGCTAGGCAAACCAAGTTCGGCCAGCACCTCCGCTTTGGTTTGACCATTGGCAGAGCCGGCGTCTGTCCCATGACGATCAACGCCGGGGGGGATGATCTTGGCATCGCTTTGTAGCTGCGTGGCGATGGGCTCACTCGTTGCTACTAGGCGATCGGCTTTGCCTTGACTCCATCCGGCGACTTTCGCTTGCCACCACGGTGGGTCGATCGGCGTGCGACCAAGGGTGGCGACGAGCTTGCCCCCACCGGCCACCGCTGCAAACGTAAGTGCTGCGTCACCCCACGCGTGGACAACCTGCGGCTGCGTTTGCCGGACGAGTCGGCGAAGTTTCCACGCCGCGATGGGGTCGACCCTGTGCCGGCGCCGTAGCCAGTGTGTGGAAACACCCTCGATCGGCGGCGCGTCTTTCGCCGGATCGCCAGTCAGCACCGCCAGGTGGGGTTCGAAGCCCCGCGTCGCTAGCCGCCTGGCCAGCAACGCTGCTTGCGTGAGTAGCCCACTGGGGTGAAGCGACTCGACAATCATCAAGACTCGCTGTGTCACGCTTTGCTTCGCCTTTGCATGGCAACTGGAAGAAAGTGGATAGCGGAATTCACACCGTTTACGACACGCTGCCGGCAGATTGTAGGACAACCTCGCCGGACGTTACTAGCTTGCCCGTCGCGCGGTTTCGCGCCAGCGGGGAATAATCATCGCTGACCGAAACGAAAGGTTTCTTACCGAGGACAGAAACCCGGTGCATAGAGATCCAGGGAATTGGAGCGACGTAGCGTGCTACCAGGCAGTCGGCAGCGTTTAGAAGAGTAGGGCGTGAACCCAGGATCGCTAGACAGATCAGGGCCGCTAGAGAGCCAAAGCCGTTCTTTGCCCTT